>JAZRJO010000157.1:0-5409 GCA_045645825.1 Acetatifactor sp.
GTAGCCATGTCGTTCTGTGGGCCAAGGAGTTGTTCCTGAGTATTGTCTTCCTAAGACCGCTTGGCCTCCGACTTATACCATTGTCAGGAGACTGCCTTCTGTGGAGACCTTGGGGGCGGTCAGTGTGGTGTGTTCTGACAAGACCGGTACCTTGACCCAGAATAAGATGACCGTGGAAGTTTGCTGTATAAATGGAAAGATGTATTCTTGTGGGCATGGGGATTCAAATCCGGCAGGATATAGGGGGCAATCGTGGAGAACAGATACAGAAAGTTTTCATATATCCGGAGAGGGCAAGGAATTGTTGCAGGGATTGGTGCTGTGTAATGATGCTGTGGTGAATGTAGATAATCGTCTGGGTGATCCCACAGAGTTGGCACTTCTTGATCTGGCAAGTGGCTATGATATCCACAAGGAGAACCTGGAGAAACAGATGCCTCGTATAGCAGAAATTTCTTTTGACTCTGACCGAAAGATGATGTCCACCCATCATCGCAGACATGGGGGCACATTTGTGACCTATACAAAAGGTGCTCCGGAGAGGGTGCTGAGTAAGTGCACAGCAATTAGGCAGCAAGGAAGGGTGGTGCCTATGACAGATGCTCATCGCAGGAAAATTCTTGCACAGGTAGAGAAGCTTTCCGGGGAGGCGCTTAGGACGCTGGCACTTGCTGCCAAAGAGGAGGGTGGCATAGGTGGAAGCCTGGTCGGGGCACAAAGGTCGGGTGGTTCTAGGAAGATCACCGAGGAAAATCTGACCTTTATAGGCATGGTAGGCATGAAAGATCCACCCAGACCTGAAGCAGCCCAAGCGGTACAGATTTTCCGGGAAGCGGGAGTGAGTACAGTGATGATCACCGGAGATCATGTGGATACTGCATGCGCTATCGGCAGGCAGTTGGGGATTGTGGAGCGCAGTGATCAGTGCATGACCGGCGAAGAGTTGGAGCATATCGATACCCATGAACTCTCTGACCGACTGGAGGAGGTAAGAGTATTTGCCAGGGTCTCCCCTGCTCAGAAGGTGCAGATTGTCAGAGGCTTCCGGGAGAAAGGTCACATCGTGGCAATGACGGGGGACGGCGTCAATGATGCCCCATCACTAAAAACAGCTGACATCGGTATTGCCATGGGTGTAACCGGTACCGATGTGGCAAAGCAGGCATCCGACATGATACTGACAGACGATAACTTTGCCACCATTGAAAAGGCCATTGAGGAGGGGCGCAGTGTCTATGAAAATATCCGAAAGTCAGTGATTTTCCTGCTTTCTTCCAATCTGGGAGAAATCATGACTATGTTCATTGCAGTGATTCTGGGAATGGCCTCCCCCCTAAAGTCCAGCCATATTCTGTGGATCAATCTGATCACAGACTCTCTGCCCGCGCTGGCTCTTGGGGTGGATCATAACGACACCAAAAGCCTCATGCTGAGCAGCCCAAGGAAACCCGGGGAAAGTCTCTTTGCAAGAGGAGGGCTTGCATGTACCTGCTTTTACGGTGTGCTGATCACTTGTGCCAGTCTGACTGCATTTCTGATGCTGCCAATGGGGATCCTGCAAAGCAGAGGAATGGAAGTCAATCTACCGGCTCTTATCCGGCTCTTGGAGCAGGAGGCTGTGCTGGCAAAAGCCCAGACCTATGCCTTTACAGTGCTTGGTATGTCACAGTTGTTTCATGCTGTGGGCATGCGGGATGCCCAAAAGTCTGTTCTTCGGATGAATCACTTGGAAAATAAGCTGATGATCCTGGCGTGTATCCTGGGATTTGCACTGCAGTTTGCAGTGACAGAAGTACCGTTTTTGATCGACGCCTTCGGTACCTCACACTTAAGTGGGAGGGAGTGGATGAACTTGACGATGTTGGCAGCCAGTCCTATGGCAGCGCATGAAATTGCAGTGATCGTGGGAAAATTGGGGAAAGGAAGAACCGGGGACAGGTCTATGGTGAACTGATCATTATGTATGAAGGAAGATTGCCGTAGAATATTTATTTCGTAAAATGAGGCGGGTGGGAGCTCTCACCCGCTCTTGATAGTAGTTTATACATGCCTTTTCATCATCATCGGTTACAGCGACTCTGTTTACAAATCTTGCCGGATCATTCGGATTTTATCGTTGCTTTTTTATGTGTCAGGAAAGTTGTAGACAGTTGTAGACAGCTCCTCAGCCACTTTAAGTGCACAGTCGATCAGCTTTTGGCCTGCCACAGGCTCAAGATAGCTACCATGGCAAAGACGTACCGGATAAGCACTGGTTCCGAAGACATCTTCCGTGGGAATGTACCCGGCACTCATATTGGACAGTTCACTGAGTAGTGCGCCACCGGGACACTTTTCTTTCAATCTTTTGCCAAACAGACTGTAAATCTCTCCGGGGAGTGCAAAAAGATAGACATCGCCTACACGGATCACATGAACTGGAAGGCTTACCTCCTCCGGACCATTTGCAAATTCTTCTTCATAGAGAAGCAACAGACGGCTTTGCAGACCGCCAAGCATGGTATATTCCGAAGATTTTTCCGGATGCTCCAGAATCTCTTTGGCAATCTGAAGCTCCTTCGGGGTTGCGTGACGGCGTTTTACCTTCAGCTCTACCTTTTTTGTTGAAACACAGCCCTGCACTGGAACAGCTTTTTCCAGTACCTGTACCACTTCCTTGGCAAGAGCCTTCCCTATTTCAATATAATCGGAGCGTACCCGGGCAATGGCATTGATATGATTGATATCTCCGCTTGCACCGGCAAGATAAATGCTTACGAAATCATTACCGTAAACAGCCTTTAGACATCTGGAAAGCTCTGAAGCATAATCACCGCTATAATTTGCCCCTCCGATACAGTCTAAATGACAAGCAAAGCTGGCAAGCATACCCATAGGAGCACCGTTCTCATCAAGCACTGCAAGAACCGGCAGTTCCGGATCCGGAGTTCCGTTAGGACCTATCACCTCATTCTTTAACTTGTCGTAATTCACGTTGGTCACAATATTGCCATCCCTCATACGGTAATCACGGATAAAAGATATACCTTCTACCCGGCCCTTTCCGTACAGAACCCGGCAGGTCTTCCTGATTCTTTCTGCCATAGTAACGCAGTCTGCGGCCAGTCTGCAAAAGACATCCATATAGCTTTCATCCGCTATTGATATTACATCCCCGCAAGGAATACCGTAATGGGTGTGCGTAGCAGAAACTGATATATTCTCCGCAGGGATACCGGTATATTCAGAAGCTCTTGCTATGATCCGGTCACAATACTTTGAAGGGATTTCCGCCGCATCCGCGACCACCAAGGCAGACATATCTTTTTTCTCATCATTATCATTGCCAAAAACCACAGCCTTTACATAAAGCCTGTCCTTAATATGTTTTGCAGGTCTGTTAGTAAAATATCCCGGTAGATCCCCACCCAGCGGCGGGGTAATCTCTTTTTCATAAAATCCACATTTCATCTTCTGTTTCCTCCATTGCAAAAGTTTCCGGTATCTTCAGTTCTCCTCAGCATACTCCTGTGCAAGCTTGGTCTGGTATATCCTCCTCAACGAATCATTAACCCGTTTCCGAAACTACGCCCTCTTTCACCGCCTGCAGCACATCTTCATAAGCCTGTTTAAAGTCATCAGGCATCAGGATCATACTTCTGCCTGTACTGCAGTGGAAGCTCCTGTATCCTATGCTACATTTTACCATAATCTGTGGTGATTCGCTACTGGAAATATACAGATTTAGCAAAAAAATTAAGATACCAGACTAAAATAATGTGACGATTGGAGCATCGTTTAATTTGCCGGACGACACAAAAGGTTTGATGAAGCCAGCAAATAGTATTTAGAGTTGAAAAGAAGAAACAGTTATGATAAAATGAAGATACAATGACAGATAAGGAGAACGCAGATGATGTATGATCTAGTGATTAAAAACGGAAATATTATTGATGGAACAGCAAGTCCTGCATATAGGGCGGATGTGGCAATAAAGGATGGAAAGATTGTTGAGATCGCGCGAGGGATACAAAATGGAAAGCAAGTGATCGATGCCAAAGGTCTCGTAGTGACACCGGGATTTATCGATTCCCATAGTCATTCCGATAAACAGGTACTTACCTTACCGGATCAGAGAGAGAAGATTGAGCAGGGCATTACTACGTCTATAGGAGGACAGTGTGGTGGTTCGCTTGCTCCTATAAGCAGGAACGTGAATCCTGAAAAGGCAAAGATGATCGGTGATTTTGGGAAAAGTACGGATGTCTATCGGACCATGGGTACATTCCTGGATATTGCAAAAAATGTTCCTCAGGGATCTAATATTGCCATGTTAGTGGGGCATGGTGCTCTGAGAATGGCAGTGATGGGAATGGAAGACCGTGCCCCTTCTTTGGAGGAACTTGCGAAAATGAAAGAACTTCTTCGGGATGCAATGGAGCATGGTGCACTGGGCATTTCTTTTGGTCTGTCGTATGCTCCCGGTTGCTATGCCGACACAGAGGAACTGATCGAACTTGCTAAGGTGGTAGGTGAGTATCATGGGCTGGCAGCCGCCCACATCAGAAATGAAAATGATAGCTTGGCCAGAGCCACGGAAGAATTTATCCGAATAGTCAAAGAGGCCGGTGTGCGAGGCATTCATTCCCACCACAAGGCGTCCGGCAAAGAAAACTGGGGTAAAGTAAGTCATACTTTGCGTATGTTAGATGAAGCCAATGAAGAAGGGGTGGAGATTTACTGTGATGTGTACCCTTATTTGGCATGGAATACTTCTTTGTCTGCTGCTTTTATCCCTAAGGAGTATCGGGCCGGTGGGTCTCAAAGTATGATCACCCTTTTACAAGATCAGAAAGTGCGGGACGAGATAAAAGCGAAGGAAATAGAAAGGCGTGGGCAGGACGATCTTAGTTGGGCGATGATCTCCGTATGCGCCAATTTCCCTGAGTATGCCGGAAAGCGGCTGCCTGAGATTGCAGCGATCCATGGAAAAGATGTGTACGAAACTATATTTGATATGCTTGTACAAAGTAACGACGCCTGTACTGTTTGCGGTTTTACTATGTGTGAAGAAGATTTGGAGACAGTACTTCGCCATCCCAGAGCCATGATCTGCACAGATTCCGGTGTCGCGGGAAAGCAGTCTATTTATCATCCGCGTCTGCGGGGATCTTTCCCCAGAGTCTTGGGAAGATATGTAAGGGAACGTAAGGTTACCTCACTGCCGGAGATGATCAGGAAGATGACATCCATGCCTGCAGCAGTGTATGGATTAAAAGGAAAAGGACTGATCCGGGAGGGATTTGATGCAGATATCTGTATCTTTGATCCGGAGAAGATTATTGACCGTGCAGAATTTATACAGTGTCATGCCCGGGCGGAAGGATTAAATTACGTGATCCTCGGCGGAGAAGTGGTGGTGGAAGATGC
>JAZRJO010000158.1:0-5852 GCA_045645825.1 Acetatifactor sp.
TTTACGTAAGTCATGCTGATCCGTGATAGCAAGGATATGGATGTGTTTTTAGAAAAGTATGATATATCTGTTGCAGAAGTCAAGATAGGGTGGTAATTATTTCCCTGGTTTGCGCAGATACCATAGTAGCAGCTGGCACGGCTGGCCGAAGGGGAACGATGCCTACCCAGCGCCCCTACGCTTCGCAATCACAGCGTAAGGAAGTTCCAAACCTTGTCAGTAAATTTTAGTATGATAAGGAAATGACAGTTTGCATGATTCAGAGGGTGTCTGCCTTGTGCAGTCACCCGACAGTAGCCAGTACACAGGAAAACGATTACCGGAGCAAAGAGGTATACACCTATACTTCTTTGCTCCGGTAATTGTTTTTCGTCCAGGGAGATATGAAAATGAATTGCTACACACATGAGAAGGGTAGGGAGATAGTTAATAAGGTTCAAAAACACAAAAAGTTCATATTTTATTTAAAGTAAGCTTTAGGTTCATTTGTTACACTGTCATTATTGTGTGATGATAATTTGGTGAAAGTCTTTATTGCCGGATATTGTCATAGAAGATAAGATTACAGGTCATAGTAAGAGACCAGAAAGGAATGTATGGATAATATAATTGAAAAAGCGTCTGCTGGAAATAGACAGGCAATGACGGAACTGTACGAAAAATATTGGAAAGGAGCAAAAGCAATTTGCAGCGGATGTATGGGTGATACAGATGCAGCAAATGAAACGGTAGTACAGGCATTTCGCAACACATGGGATTATCTACTGAATAAGAGCATTAAGTCAGAGGATGAATTTCAGACAATGTTACATAAGCAGACAGCTATACTGTGTCGGCGTCATTTTATGAAAAAGGGAATGAAAGGGCTCCCGATTCCACAGAACAAGAACTTTCTGGTGGCCAAGTGGAAGGAAGAATGTTTAGCAGGTGCGTCTGCTATGGAAAATCTGTTTAAAATGTTGCCTGAGCTTAACCGTTATCTGTTTGTACTTAACCGGATTGCAGGATTTGATGAGAAGATGATTGGTGCAGTTACCGGTTATAAAAATGATGTGGTAAAGGCGGCACTGACGGCAGAAGTGCAGAATTTGGCAAGAGCATTGGAACAGATTCAAAAACCGAAAGGCGTAACAGTGAATCTTGATAGAGAAATTCTGCGATACATGGAAACAGCACATCTACCGGAAAAATATCGGCAGCAGATTCTTGCAGAAATAGAATGGATTGTAAAGCCCTATGAAAAAAAGCGTATGCTTCGGATTGTTCTTTATGTGGCATGTGCAGTAGGAGCAGCATTGCTGATCGGTATTTTCGTGGCTGCCTACAATAGAAAAGAGCCGGAAATTACGTTTTCGTCAGGAACGGTGTCACAGGGAGACAGAACGTCAAAAGAATCTGAAAACATCGAAGGGGATGAAAGTGAAACGGGAATATCAGAGGATGATGCTGGAGAAAGCAATATTGTATTATCTGATGATAAAACTTATTTTGCCGATATTGAAATTGAGGGTTATGGTACTGTCACGATAGAGCTGGATTACGAGACAGCACCAATCACTGTTAAGAATTTTATTTCCTTGGCAGAAGAAGATTTTTACGACGGGCTTACCTTCCACCGGATTATGGATGGATTTATGATGCAGGGCGGTGATCCCAATGGAGACGGAACTGGTGGAGCAGCAGAAAATATTGTAGGTGAATTCTCAGACAATGGATATGAAAACGACCTGTCTCATGCAAGAGGCGTGGTATCCATGGCACGTTCCAGTGCGTATGACAGTGCCAGCTCCCAGTTTTTTATTGTTCATGAAGACAGTACCTTTTTGGATGGACAATATGCTGCCTTTGGCTGGGTGACGGAAGGAATGGATATCGTAGATACTATCTGTACAGAAGCAGAACCCACAGATGATAACGGAACTATTCCGGCAGAAGAACAGCCAGTGATTGCTTCTATTACTATCAGGGCTGAAGACGAGAATACTGCGGAATAATAATCTAAATTTTTACAAAATAAGGAGCTAGCTATGATTAAAGTAGAACATTTAACAAAGTGTTACGGTGATTTCATGGCGGTAGATGATCTGTCCTTTGAGATTGATGAAGGGCACGTATATGGTTTCTTAGGCCCTAACGGCGCTGGGAAATCCACTACCATGAACATTATGACAGGCTGCCTTTCTGCAACGGAAGGCAAAATTACGATTGGCGGACATGACATTTTTGAAGAACCGGAAACAGCAAAAAGGCTGATAGGCTATCTTCCGGAGCAACCGCCGCTTTATATGAATGAGACACCTCTGGAATATCTGCAGTTTGTAGGTGAGGCTAAGGGAGTCAAAGGAGCAGAACTTAGAAGACAGATTGAGACAGTGATAGAGCAGACCGGTATTGGTCATGTAAAGAATCGGCTGATCTCAACGCTGTCAAAAGGCTATAAGCAGCGTGTAGGAATTGCTCAGGCACTACTTGGCAATCCCAGGGTCATCATTTTGGATGAACCTACAGTAGGACTGGATCCGATTCAAATCATTGAAATCAGGGATTTGATCCGAAAACTGGGCGAAACACATACGGTTATCTTCAGTTCCCATATCCTTTCCGAGGTGCAGGCAATCTGTGAACAGGTGCTGATCATATCCAAAGGAAAGCTGGTAGCTTTTGATACACCGGAGAATCTGGAAAAGGTGATGACACAATCCAACGGTATTCATTTCATGGTACAGGCGGAACTTGAGGATATTGAACAGACCATGCAGGATATTGAAAATATCGGCGCTTGGGAGTGTATCGATCAGGACGATGGTTCTGTGGTAGTCCATGTAACAACTAAGGTTGATGAGCTGCGTGAGACGGGCTGTAAAATATTCTTTGCTTTTGCGAAGAAAAGTCTTCCAATTTTTGAAATGACGTCCAGAAAGGCAAGTCTGGAGGATGTATTTATTGAACTGACAGAAGAAAGTGCCCAGAGTACAGCAGGTCAGTCCACAGAGCAGGAAACTTCTGCTGAGAAGACAAGAGAAGAAAGTGAGGTGGCAAAAGGGTGATCGCTGTATTAAAACATGAACTGAAAAATTATTTCCATTCCCTGACAGCATATTTGTTCTGTGCCTTTCTGCTTGTTTTTGTGGGGGTTGGAGCAATGCTTTACAACATCCAGTCTGCTATGGCAAATTTTGAACTGGTACTGGCTTTTGTATGTATCGGTATGGTAGTTATTGTACCTGTACTGACCATGCGAGTGCTCTCTGAGGAAAAAAAGCAGAAGACAGACCAGCTTTTATATGCACTTCCTTTAAAGGGGGCACAGATTATCATGGGAAAATATTTGGCATTGCTAATCATTTTCCTGATTCCAATGTGTATTATTTCTACGTATCCGCTGATCTTTGCACAGTATGGGGAGGTGTATCTGCTTACTTCCTATGGTTCACTGGTGGCATTTTATATAATGGGTGCAGCTATGATTGCAATAGGAACCTTTATTTCCTCATTGACAGAAAACCAGGGATTTGCAGCAGGCATTGCGATTCCGTTAATGTTGCTTAATTATTATAGTGTGACACTGGCGGAATATGTTTCGGCTACAGCTATGGGATCTTTTATAGCATTGGGAGTAGTGGTATTTTTAGTGGCTGTTGTGGTAAAGCATATTACCAGAAATGAGAACTTATCATACGGAATCGGGATTGTCGGTGTTGCAGTACTGTGTGTGACATACATAATGGATAACTCAAAATATGAAGGTCTTTTGGCAAAGATTATGTCCCAGCTGTCTTTGTTTGATCGTTTTTATACTTTTGTAAATGGTGTGTTTGATATTACATCCATTGTATTTTATGTGACAGTCATCATTTTCTTTTTGTTCCTGTCAGTACAATCTCTTGAGAAAAGGAGGTACAACTGATGAAAAGAAACGTGGAAAAGAACAGTAATGAAAGAAGAATCAATAACAAGATTGCTTTTAAGGGAGGTACCTATTCCCTGATCGTGACGGTGATTGTGTTGGCAATTCTGATTGTAGTCAATGTCATGGCCAATGTACTGCCGGCAAATATGACAAAGTTGGATATCAGTTCCAGCCAGTTGTACTCCATTACCAGTAATACCAAAGTGGTGGTAAATGCATTGGAAAAGGATGTGACCATTTACTGGATCGTCCAGTCGGAAATGGAAGACGATGTAATAGAGAACCTATTAGCGAAATATGACAGTTTATCAGAACATATCACAGTGGTAAAGAAAAATCCGGATACCTATCCGACCTTTGCCCAGCAGTATACGGACGGAACAGTGACCAATAATGACCTGATTGTGGAATGCGGAGAGAGATACCGTTATATCAGCTACAGTGAAGTTTATTTGAGTGAAATTGATTATACAACGTATTCGGAAATATATTCCTTTGACGGAGAAGGTGCCATTACCTCTGCAATCGATTATGTAGTCAGTGAAGATCTGCCACAGGTATATGTATTGGAAGGACATGGTGAAGAGGCACTTTCCAATGAAATGTCTGAGCAGGTCGAAAAAGAAAATATGGAGTTGGTACAGTTCTCTTTATTGAATGCGGATGAAATACCGGAGGAGGCTGACTGCATCCTGATCAATGCTCCATCCAGTGATATTTCGGAAGAAGAGAAGGATATGCTGGCTGAGTATGTGACAAACGGTGGCAAACTGATGGTCATTGCAGGTCCCGTAAAGGATGGTGAATTGACAAATTTGACCAGTCTGCTGGCTGACTATGGTGTGGAAGCAGCGGAAGGTATTGTAGTGGAAGGAGACAGGAGTTATTATGCATTCCAGGCACCGGAAATTATGTTGCCGGACATTCAGAGTCACACGATTACAGACCCGCTGATTTCGTCTAATTACTATGTAATTATGCCGATTGCACAGGGGTTAACGGTTGGAAGTACCAATAATGGAGTGGTAACAGAGCTTTTGACTACATCGGACAGTGCGTACAGTAAGGTTGCCGGCTATGCTTTGAATACCTATGAAAAGGAAGAGCGGGATATTGACGGTCCTTTTGCACTGGCTGTGGCAGTGGAGACCAGTGACGGGGAAGGACAGATGATCTGGATTGCTTCCTCTGATATCATGGATATGATGTACAATGCATATTCCTCAGGGGCAAACCTGAATTTTACGATGAATGCGTTATCTTCCCTGTTAGGAGAAAGAGAAGCAATTGCAATCAGAAGTAAGTCCCTTGGATATAATTACCTGACCATGGACGAAGCCACATCATCTATGTTGCAGACAGTTATGATTGGTGTGCTGCCTCTTAGCTTTGCAATCCTTGGTATTGTTGTTATTGTAGAACGGAGGAAGAGAAGAAATGAAGAAAGCTAAAAGAATTTATGCACTTCTGGGAGTTCTGCTGGTTGCCTGCGTGGCTACATTTGTGATTAGCCGCCAAGAAGAGGAGAAGGAAAAAATCAAGAACAGTGATGAGATCGTCCTAGCCATAGACAGTGAAGCTGTAACAGCACTTTCCTGGGAATATGAAGAAACTTCGCTGGCATTCCATAAGGATGAGACATGGCTTTATAACGAAGATGAGGCATTTCCTGTGGACGAAGAGAAAATAGCAGATCTTTTGGAACAGTTTCAGGAGTTTGGCGTGTCATTTGTGATCGAGGAAGTAGAGGATTATGCACAGTATGGCCTGGATGAACCAATTTGTACGATTCAGATGACTGCAGGGGATCAGGACTATACAATCCAGCTTGGTGCATACAGCACCATGGATTCCCAGCGTTATGTCTCTATCGGAGATGGCAAAGTTTATCTGGTAAGTCAAGATCCGATGGATGATTTTGAGGTGGAACTTCGGGATATGG
>JAZRJO010000159.1:0-3008 GCA_045645825.1 Acetatifactor sp.
CTCAGGCTCTGCATAGCGGCAATCTTTGCCGATTGCCAGACGCTCGCATCCGCATCCCGGAGCGCAAATTCTTCATCTCCGACTCTATCATCTCTAGCCTAGTTTGATTACAATTGGACTCGTTGCTTCTCTAGATGTTTCACAGTCCCACATTTTTGATATGACCCTTCTTTGGGGCCTACTGTAAGCTTCTTTGTTTAATCTTCTGGGAACAAACTTCTCGAATCTGTTCCCATTTACCCTCAAAAAACTCATTTTGGGAACAAAAACACCAAATTTGTTCCCATTTAACACAAAAAGTCTTGCTCTGGGAACAGAAATGCCAATTTTGTTCCAATACAATGTGTGATAGATCAGCCGAAAAGGGCGGTAAGTACAGCAATGTCTATTTTGAGCATTCTTTGCAACTGCTTTACATTGGCATTGTACTCCTTGTGTAGAAGTTTGGCCATCGTAATTTTTTCCTCGCGTTTGAGTTGGGACGGAATCTTGCAATTATAATGTTTTTGTGACAGGGTACATAGGACAGAGAAAAGGTCGTCATCTGTGTAATAAATCTGCTCTCCGATTAACTTGGCAATTTCGTCGTAACTTTCTATATGTCTGGATATTTTAGAAAAGTAGTGTCTGGTGTCTCGAAATAAATTTTCTCCATCTGATATTGCACAGAATGACAATGGGCAGATGTACCCATCCAGGATGTAAAGTCTGTCGGAATTGTCAAATTTATGGCTCTGTGCCATCTCTCTCTTTTCTCTTGTTGTAATTTTACGTCTCTGCTCCTCGTATCTTCTTTTTGCCTCTGGATTAAAGAAGTACTTGTTGGCACCCCAAGGGTAAGAGTATGGGCAGACATGTCTGTCAACCACAGATCCATTACGGTTTACATATGCAATAGCATTTCTCATATTTTCCAAACTGTTGATCCGGTGCAGATGCATGTTAAACTTGTCCAGGTCAGGTGCGTGCTCATTGTGATTCAGACACTTGGTGAGTAATTTCTTATAACCGTTGAATAGATTTGTGATTGACTCAATTGTGCCTGTTGCAATTATATGGGCATGATTATTCATTAGCTCAAAAGTAATGATTTTAACATCCTTATGATATGACGCAACAAGCCCCAAAATGCTCATTCCTATCTTGAATTCTTCCGAATTATGAAATATGATAGGGTGATTCTCGGGGGTGCATAAGTGATACACTTCATCATATTTGTTAAAATAATGCTGACACAGGTTCTCGATGTCATAAAAATTGGCTCTGCAGTTCATTTTAATAAAAGTTTTATGTTACTGGAAATGCGGTAACTAAGAAAGGGCGTCAGATACCCGGCCAGAGTGGCCTGCAGAGCTTGCTAGTACATAAATCTTAATGATTCCGCGTTCTTGAGTCAAATATAATGCATAGAATCGTTTTTTGGGAGCAAAAACACCGATTTTGTTCCAAATCATGAGGAATTTACAGTGTTTGGGAACAAAAATGTCAAATCTGTTCCCAAATCCAATATTTTCCTTTCCTATTTGTTTATATTTACGGAATAAATTTGAGAGAAGATGAATATCTATGCAGATAGAATAGCGCAGTTGCGCGAAATGATGGCCGACAACGGATGGGATGCCGTGGTGCTTTATGGTACTGATCCTCATTGCTCGGAATATCCTGCGCCGAGATGGAAGCAGGTGGAGTGGCTGACCGGGTTTACCGGAGAGGCTGGAGATCTGGTGGTTACTCATGATCACGCCGGGTTATGGACGGACTCGCGCTATTTCATTCAGGCCACAACTCAGCTTGAGGGCACAGGGGTTGAGCTTCACAAGACCCGCATGCCGGATTCTGTGTATATCCCTCGGTGGCTTGCGGAAAATGGGGCCGGGGTCGTCGCGGTGGATGGACTTTGCGTGGATTCGGCTACTGCTGATGAGATCCTCGCAACAGCTTCCTGCGATCTGGTGAATGTGCCGGATCTTCTGGATGCGCTTTGGCTGGACAGACCGGCAGTGCCGATGACTCCAATCGAGACTCAGGATGTAGAGAATTTCGGAGGGGAGCCTCGCGCGGACAAGGTGGCGTGGTTGAGGAAGTGGATGCTGCTGAATGATGTGGACCAGGTCTTCCTGTCGTCGCTTGATGAGATTGCCTGGCTTTTGAATGTTAGAGCTAGCGATATAGATTATAATCCGTTGGTTATGTCGTATCTCCTTGTCAGTCAGGATTATGTGAAGTGGTTTGTGCGTGGAGCTGATGCGATGGATGGGCTGGATCCGGACACCTTGGATAGCTTCGATGAACTGAGGATGGATGATGTGGAAATATGTGATTATTCCCGTGTGCTTGATTGTCTGACCGATAGTGTGGGCGTTGAAGAAAACTCAGTCCTTTTTGTCGATTCTTCGACTTTGAATTATAATATATCTTCGCATTTGAAGGCGCTGCTGTCTGAGGGTGCGATACGTTACGGAAAGTCTCCGGTAATTCTGCAGAAGTCGATTAAGGTGGATTCGGAAATCGAGAATATGCGTCAGACACATATTGAGGATGGTGTGGCGATGGAGCGTTTCTTATATTGGCTTGACAAAGAGGTTGCTTCCGGACGTGAGGTGACAGAATGGGAGGCCTCAGTGATGCTTACATCCCTGCGTGCAGAGATCCCTGGCTACAAGGGAAACAGCTTTGAGAACATCTCTGCCTACGGTCCGTCTGGGGCTCTGCCTCACTACAGTACTCCCGAAGATGGTTCTGCGGTAATTCAGCCAAGAGGACTTTATCTGGTGGATTCCGGCGGGCAGTATCTTACAGGAACCACTGACATTACCCGCACAGTGCCGATGGGCGAGTGCAGCTATCTTGAAAAAGAGGATTACACCCTTGTGCTGAAGGGAATGATAGATCTTTCAATGGCTGTTTTCCCAGAGGGGACTACCGGACATCAGCTGGATGCTTTGGCGAGGATGCCGCTGTGGAAGCATCATCGCAATTTCGGTCATGGAACCGGTCACGGAGTAGGC
>JAZRJO010000160.1:0-9970 GCA_045645825.1 Acetatifactor sp.
ACATGGCTACGATCCGACTTCCCTGTGTGAGAAATATGACAGATGATATGATACATAAGCTTGGAGAAAGAGGCGGCGTCATGGGGTTAAACTTTTGCTCTGAGTTTCTGGTACAGTTGCCGGCGGGGGTGCATAATCCCGGAACCATTGATGATATTGTAAAACATGCAAAGCATATTGTGAATGTGGGTGGGATGGAAGTACTTGGACTTGGCAGTGACTTTGACGGAATTGATGGTCATGAGGAACTGGTGGATGTGCGGGGGATGGAGAAGTTGCATGACAGGCTGTTAAAGAGTGGATTTACTTCGTCTCAGGTGGATATGATTTTTGCAGAGAATGTGCTTCGAGTGTACCGGGAATGCCTTGCATGAGTAGAGTGACCAACTGAGGAATCGTTGACACATCGTGTGAAGATGAAAGAGTGTGCAAGAACGGAAGAAAAATATTTGTTTGAGAAAGGTACCATATGGACTTAAGTCATATTTTTGTTACCGCGGTGAACGCGGTGGCTCCAATTATTTTATTGATAGTGCTGGGATACTGGCTGCGGTGCAAAAATTTTATAAGTGAAAGCTTTGTAAAAACCGGTAACAGTTTTGTCTTCAAGATCTGTTTGCCTTGTATGTTATTTGTTAATGTATACAATATCGAAAGTTTTGATGTGGTACGCTGGGATATTGTGGGGTATACAGTGGCAGTGATCTGCCTGATATTTGTGTTGGGGCTGGTGACGGCAGTACTTGCTACGGACGTAGATCGTAGACGCGGGGTGATCCTGCAGTGTACCTTTCGCAGTAATTTCGTCATTATCGGTTTGACACTGGCAAGTGCTCTGGGTGGTGGCGAAGCGGAAGGAATTGGGGCTGTAGTATCGGCCTTTACCATACCGGTTTTCAACATTCTTGCGGTGGTGGCTTTGTCTATTTATCTTAAAGATTCTGCCAAGGGAGCAAGGAGCATCAAGAATATTCTGGTAAATATTGCCAAGAATCCGCTGATTATTGGTGTGGCGCTGGGACTGATCTGTCTGGGTATCCGTTCCTTACAGGTGTCATTCTTTGGAGAAGTGGTGTTTGCCTTGAACAGAGAAATGAAATTCCTTTATTCGGCGGTTAGTAATTTAAAAGCTATTGCTTCGCCTTTGGCACTGATCTTGTCGGGAGGACAGTTTACATTTTCGGCGGTGAAGGAATTAAAGAAAGAGATTATAGTGGGAACTGTCTGGCGTATCGTGATCGCACCACTCATCGGTATCGGCGGCGCTGTAGTACTGAGCAGTTGTACAAACTGGCTTTCCTGCGGTGTCAATGAATATCCGGCATTGATCGCACTCTTTGGTTCGCCGGTTGCAGTTTCCAGTGCAGTGATGGCAGGTGCCATGGGTAATGATGAGCAGTTGGCCACACAGCTGGTGGTCTGGACCAGTCTGTGTTCCATTGTGACGATATTCCTGGAAGTGTGTATTTTAATGGCAGCGGGGTTGTTGGCAGTGTAGAAGCCTTGAAGTTGTTGACTTTCATATATTTAAGTGGTATAATTGCGCTATAAAATTTTATTTGTCTTTAAGGAGTGATTCTTTATGAAAAAATATTTGCAATTTATTGACAAATCCGTGCAAGGATATGAAGACGAGATTTGCAGAGTTTCTGACATGATTTGGGATTTTAACGAGCTTTCCTTTCGCGAACATAACAGTGCTAAGCTTTTGATGGACGAGCTCCAAAAGAAGGGATTTACCATTACCTGCCCGATTGCAGATATTCCTACCTCCTTTTCGGCATCCTATGGCAGCGGACATCCGGTAATAGGATTTCTTGCCGAATATGACAGCCTTGTTGGCCTCAGCCAGAAAGCGGACTGCACTGAACAGGCACCCATTACCGATGGCGGTAACGGTCATGGCTGTGGACATCATCTTTTGGGGGCCGGTTGTTACGGTGCGGCGATTGCTGTAAAAGACTATATTGAAAAGAACAATATTCCCGGTACTGTAATATTATTTGGTTGCCCTGCAGAAGAAAACGGTGGAGGTAAAGTCTTTATGTCCAGGAGTGGCGCGTTTAAAGATGTTGACATCGCGTTAAGCTGGCATCCGGACAGTGCTAATGTTGTTCATTCGGGCTCTACACTTGCTAATGTTTCCATGCGTTATGTGTTTACAGGAAAGTCATCCCATGCCGCAGGCTCGCCGCATCTTGGCAGAAGTGCCCTTGATGCTGTTGAACTGATGAATGTAGGTTGCAATTATCTTCGTGAGCACATTATACCAACCGCGCGCATGCATTATGCCGTGACAGATACCGGCGGGAAGGTGGCCAATATTGTACAAGCCCATGCGGAGAGTATTTATTTGATTCGTGCACCTAAAAACGACCAGGTGGCAGAAATTGCCGAGCGTGTCAACAAAGTTGCCCGTGGAGCGGCAATGATGACCGAAACCGAAGTGGATATTATTTTCAAAAAAGCTTGTTCGTACTTTATTCCAAATGAGACTGTTTCTTATGACTTATTCCATGCTATGGAAACTGTTCCGCTCCCTGATTATACCGAGGAAGACATCGCTTATGCACGAAGCTTTGTTGATACTTTTGGCAGTGTGCCGAACGATGGAAGTAAAGAAGAAGTTCTTAGGAGCAATGTAATTCCGTATGCGCCAAGTGATAATATCATGACAGGCTCAACCGACGTTGCTGATGTTAGTATGAACTGCCCGACTGCGTGGTTCTTTGCGTCAACGTATGCCAAGGGAACACCGTTCCACTCCTGGCAGATGGTTGCCCAGGGAAAGAGTGCTATTGCGCATAAAGGTTTGCTTTATGCGTCCAAAGTAATGGCTCTTACTGCAGTTAATTTCCTAAACGACCCCGAAAAGGTTAAAAAGGCGAAAGAAGAGTTTTTAGAAAAGCGCGGACCAAAAGAATACATATGCCCGATACCTGACTATATTGCGCCTGAAGTTCCTGAAGAGTAATGATATTTGCAAATACACCCCCAAATGTCAGATTGATTTTGACGTTTGGGGGTGTATTAAAGTACGCAAAAAATCCAGGAATCGAACTCTCTTTTCGGAGATTCGCTCCTGGATTCGATATGAGCTTAACTGATGCAGTGCCCCTTGGCTCTGATCACTGAAGCAATCTGCTCGGCGTAAGCGTGGCAGAGTTCGTCAGTTTCACTCTCTATCATTACACGTATTAAGGGCTCCGTGCCACTTTCCCGAAGGAGAGCTCTTCCCTTGCCGTCAATCATCTTCTCTACCTCAGCAGTTGCGTTCAACACATCTGCATCAGACATCACAGCTGCTTTGTCTTTCACCCGAAGGTTCAGCAGATACTGGGGATACAGTGTCACGGGATCTGCCAGGGCAGACAGGGTACTCTTGCGGTCCCGCATCTCTTCCGTGATCATAATAGCAGTCAGCAGACCATCACCTGTGGTGGCATATTTCTTCAAAATAATGTGGCCGGACTGTTCGCCGCCTAAGGTATAATTGTGATTCTGCATACATTCATATACAAAGCGGTCCCCCACCTTGGTCTGTACACAGTTGATCCCGGCTTTGGTCAGGGAAGATATGAATCCGCTGTTGGACATGACAGTGGCTACCACAGTATTGTCATTCAGGACGCTTCTGCTTTTCAGTCGCTGTGCCAGAATATACATAATACAGTCACCATCCACGATCTTACCGTTTTCATCCACAGCAAGGCAGCGGTCTGCGTCGCCGTCAAAAGCAAAGCCCACATCCAGATGCTGCTCCTTCACCAGTGCAGCCAGTTTGTCAATATGAGTAGAACCGCAACCGTTATTCACATTCAGTCCGTCCGGCTGATTGCCGATCAGCACTGTCTGAGCACCCAAAGCATCAAACACGGCCTTGGCTATCATCCAGGAAGCACCGTTGGCACAGTCCAGACCGATCTTCAAGTCACGGTAAGAGTGAGAGGCAATGGAGATCAGATAGCCGATGTAACGGTTTCTGCCGGATACATAGTCCACGATACAACCCACGCGCTCCCTGCGCGCCAAAGGCAAATCGTCGCCGTAGATACCCAGCTCTCCCAGATTACCATTCAGATAAGCTTCGATCAGCTCCGTGGTCTTGTCATCCAATTTCTCACCGTATTTATTGATCACCTTGATCCCATTATCATAAAAAGGATTGTGGGAAGCTGTGATCATGATACCGCAGTCAAATTCATCCTGCCTGGTCACGAAGGATACGCTGGGGGTAGTAGTTACATGCAACATATAAGCATCTGCGCCGGAAGCAGTGATACCGGCCACCACAGAGTACTCCAACATATAACTGGAACGGCGGGTATCCTTACCGATGACGATCCTGGGCCGATAGCCGGATACCTGACAGCCGGACAGCGGGGAAGAGTAGTACCACCCTAAAAATCTGCCCACCTTATAGGCCTGCATGGATGTAAGATCCAGATTGGCCTCGCCTCTGAAACCATCTGTGCCAAAATACTTTTTGGCCTTTCCTTCCTTGGAACGATTGATCGTAATCTTGTCATGAAGCAGTTCGTCGGCAGATACATTAAAAATCTGGCAAAGCTGCAATACCTTATCTATCTGTGGAAGAGCCTGATCCATCTCCCATTTGGATACAGATTGCCTGGATACTGACAGCTTATCTGCCAGAACTTCTTGAGAAATGTTGGCCACGCTTCTAAGATGCGTTATCTTTTCACCTAAAGTCATAGTAAGTCTCCTTCTAATATACCATACTATATTATCATACACCATTTGAGAAGGATTATCAATCAACAGGACTACTAATTTTTCGCAACTTGTGGTTGCGAAAACGGAATGCCTTAGCTGGATAGCGTAATGATAGAAAAATGAAGAGATAAAAATTTTAATGACATTTGGTATATAGTATAGTATAATTAAAATAGCAAAAAGGAGATAATTATGAATAATTTTGTATATTACGCACCGACAAAGGTGCATTTTGGTAAGGGAAAGCACAGAGAAGTTGGCGAGATCATCAAAGGATATGGTTACACCAAAATCATGCTGCAATATGGTCAGGGAAGCATCCAAAAGAGTGGTCTGTACGATGAAATTATGGATTCTCTGAAAGCAAACGGCATAGAGGTAGTGGAGATGGGCGGTGTAGAGCCTAATCCCAAGATCACGTTTGTGCGGGAGGCTGTGAAGCGTGCCAAAGAAGAAAAGGTACAGCTGATCCTGGCTGTAGGTGGCGGCAGTGTCATTGATTCCTGTAAGTACACTGCGGCAGGTGCTTCCAGTGATTGTGATGTCTGGGATTTTCCAAGCAGAAAGAGTGTGGCCGTAAAGGCGCTTCCCATAGGCTGTGTGCTGACGCTTGCTGCGGCAGGCAGTGAGATGAGTTCTTCTGCGGTGATCACCAATCCGGAGTTCCATATGAAGAGAGGCTTTAACAGTGATACCAACCGGTGTCTGTTTGCCATCTGTAATCCGGAGCTTACTTATACCGTCAATAAGTACCACACAGCCTGTGGTATCGTGGACATCATGGCACACACCATGGAGCGCTATTTTACTGTATGTGAGCCCACCGATCTGACGGACAGAATCGCAGAGAGTCTTCTGAAATCTGTGGTAGATGCAGGAAAGGTGCTGATGGAGAATCCCTGTGATTATGAAGCAAGAGCAACCATGATGTGGGCATCCAGTCTTTCTCATAACGATCTGACCGGCTGTGGAAGAGAAAATGCTCTGGCTGTACACCAGCTGGAGCATGCGCTTAGCGGTGAGTTTGACAAAATCGCCCACGGAGCGGGACTTGCAGTGCTGTTCCCGGCCTGGGCCAGATACGTGTATCAGTATAATATTCCCAGGTTTGCACAGTTTGCAAGGCGGGTGTGGGAAGTGACCGAAAGTGACGATGAGAAGGCAGCTGTTATGGGTATTGAGAGAATGGCACAATATTTTGCTTCCCTTGAGATGCCGGTGAGACTGAAGGATTTTGACATTCCCAAGGATTGCATGGATAAGCTGGCAGATTTGTGTACTTTTGGCAGACAGAGAAGTGTGAAAAGCTATGTTGATATGGATTATGATGTGATAAAGGCGATTTTTGAGAGTTGTTACTAAGGGGTGATGTTATACACCTTGAAGGATGATTGCATTCGGTTTGAAGGAGAGATATATGAGACTGATTTCATGGAACGTAAACGGCATTCGCGCCTGCATGGAGAAAGGATTTATGGATTTTTTTAAGGAGGCAGATGCAGATATTTTCTGCCTTCAGGAGACAAAGCTGCAGGCAGGACAGATTGAACTGGATCTGCCGGGATATCATCAATATTGGAATTATGCCGAGAAGAAGGGATATTCGGGAACGGCACTCTTTACAAAGAAGGAGCCTTTGAGCGTGGCTTATGGGATCGGTATAGAAGAGCATGACCGTGAGGGACGGGTGATCACTGCAGAGTTTGAGGAGTTCTATGTGGTGACTGTGTATACTCCCAATGCCCAGAGAGAACTGACACGCCTGTCATATCGAATGGAATGGGAAGAGGCATTTTTGGCATATTTGAAGAAATTGGAAGAGAAGAAGCCGGTGATCTTTTGTGGTGATCTGAATGTGGCTCACAAGGAAATTGATCTGAAGAATCCAAAGACGAACCGGAAGAATGCAGGTTTTACAGATGAGGAAAGAGGGTGCTTTACCAAGGTGTTGAAAAGTGGCTTTGTGGATACATTCCGCTATTTCTATCCGGATTTGGAAGGAGTTTATTCCTGGTGGTCCTATATGTTCCAGGCCAGGGCCAAGAATGTAGGGTGGCGTATTGACTATTTTGTGGCGTCCGAGTCCTTAAAGGACAAGCTTCTGGATGCAACGATTCACACCAAGGTCATGGGATCTGATCATTGCCCTGTGGAACTGGCACTGAGAGAAGGGTAGGTTTATGGAGGAGAGACAGAGGCTTCCCAGAGATTTCTTCGCACGGGATGGGATCACCGTGGCCAGGGAGCTTCTGGGAAAGATATTAGTACATGAGACGAAGCTTGGAACAGTCCGCGGCGTGATCACCGAGACGGAAAGCTACATGGGCGAAGAGGATAAAGGCGCACACACTTACGGTGGCAGGCGCACACAGCGGACAGAGCCTATGTATCATCAAGGTGGGACCTCCTATGTGTACCTGATCTACGGAATGTACAGTTGTATGAATATTGCGGCCATGACGGAGGGAATCCCCCAGGCAGTGCTGCTTCGCAAAGTAGAACCGGCAGATAAGCAGTCTCATGAAATCATGGAGCAGCTTCGGCTGGAAGGATCGAAAGGGCGGCAGAATCCTGCCTCCATCCGTAAGCACCTTGCTGATGGTCCCGGGAAGCTTTGTATTGCTATGGGAATCACGCGTAAGGATAATGATATAGACATGGTAGAAAGCCCATCTTTTTATGTGACGGAAGGGATGGAAGTTTTAGAAGAGCAGATAAAGGCGGGCAAGCGGATCGGGATCGATTATGCTGAGGAAGCAGCGGATTATCTGTGGAGGTTTTATTTATGAGTTTACGGTTTTTCTTTGGGCCTTCCGGCTCCGGAAAAAGCAGACAACTTTATCAGGAGATCATGGAACGGTCTTTGCGGGAACCGGGAAGGAATTTTTTGATCATTGTACCGGATCAGTTTACCATGCAGACCCAGAAGGATCTGGTGACCCTGCATGAGCGGGGCGGGATCCTGAATATTGATGTGCTCAGCTTTGGGCGTCTGGCCCACCGGATCTTTGAGGAGGTGGGGGAGGCAGACACGCCAGTGTTGGATGATACGGGAAAAAGTCTGGTGCTACAGAAGGTGGCGCTGAATATGAAGGAGCAGCTGCCTACCTTGGGAGGGCATCTTCATAAGCAGGGGTATATTCATGAGGTAAAGAGTGCCATATCGGAGTTTATGCAGTATGGTATTGGCCCTAAGGATATGCCCAAATTAATCGAATATTCTCACAAAAGAGGTGCTCTGGTACATAAGCTTAAGGATCTGGCTTTGTTGTATCAGGGCTTTTGGGATTACATACAGGGAAAATTTATCACCACAGAAGAAACCCTTTCGGTGCTTTGCCGCAGCCTGTCAAAATCAAAACTGATGGGTGGCAGTGTGGTGGTATTTGACGGTTTTACAGGATTTACACCCATACAAAACAGGGTGATCCGGGAGATCATGAGACTGTCTGAGGAAACCATGGTGAGCTTGATCCTGGGAGAAGGGGAGAATCCTTATCAGGTGGACGGAGAACAGAGGTTGTTTCATCTGACCAAGAAGACAGTTCGAGATCTTAAGAAATTGGCAGAAGAGGTGGGCGTATCCAGAGGGCAGGATGTGTTTGTAACGTCCGGACCTAAGGACCGGTTTGCGGAAAGCCCGGCCTTAAGAGCCCTGGAACAGAATCTGTTTCGGTATGAGGTGGAGCCTTTTATGCAGGAGCAGGACAGTATTCATCTGATGGAAATGACCACACCGGTGCAGGAGGTGCATCAGGTGGGGCTTGGGATTTTGGAGCTTGTGAGAAAGAAGGGGCTTTTGTACCGGGATATTGCTTTGGTCTGCGGGGATCTGGAGAGTTATGCTCCTTTGGTGGAAGCGGAATTTGCCAAGATGGAGATCCCCTGCTTTCTTGACCGTACCAGAGGCATTGTGCTCAATCCTCTGACAGAGTATATTGCCAGCGCGCTGCAACTGTTTATCAAGGATTTTTCCTATGAAGCGGTGTTTCATTACTTAAGAAGCGGATTGTCAGATATTACCCTTGAGGAAGCAGACGAGCTGGAAAATTATGTGATCCGGACGGGAGTGCGGGGATACAGCAAATGGAGTAGGTTGTTTGTGCGTAAGACTGCCACAGAGGAAGCGAAAGAGGATGATTTCGTAAGGATCAATGACATCAGAGAGCGTTTCATGCAGCAGTTGACATGCTTCCTTGGAAAAAAACGGGATACAGTGGCAAATTATGTGAATCAGTTATATGATTTTCTGATGGCAAACCGGGTGCAGGAGAAGCTGGTGGGCTTAGAAAAAATGTTTACAGACCGGGGACGGTTGTCCAGGGCCAGAGAATATGCCCAGATTTACCGACTGGTGATGGATCTGCTCAATCAGATTTATGAGCTTCTGGGGACAGAGACCATAACGCTGCAGGAGTTTGCGGATATTTTAGAAGCCGGATTTATGGAGATTGAGGTGGGTACTATCCCTCAGAATGTAGACCGTGTGGTGGTGGGAGATATGGAGCGGACCAGATTAAAGCAGGTGAAAGCTCTGTTTTTCCTGGGAGTAAACGATGGCAATATTCCAAAGAGCGGATCTAAGGGCGGTATCATTTCTGATATGGACAGGGAGTTCTTAAAGGAGTCAGAGCTGGAGCTTGCACCCTCTCCCAGGCAGCAGATGTTTATTCAACGGCTGTATCTGTACCTGAATCTGACCAAGCCTTCCCACTATCTGTATGTGTCCTATGCCAAGGTAAACAGGGAAGGAAAATCCATTCGACCGGCTTACTTGGTGGAGGTGTTGCAGAAGTTGTTTCCTGAGCTTGTGACAGAATATCCACAGAATAGAGCGATGCTGGATATGGTGGTGGCACCGGGAGAAGGGGTGGATTATCTGGCCCAGGGACTGCGTCTGTTTGTGCAGGGGATGAGGGAATCCTCAGAGGAAGAAGCTTTTTATACCTTATATGAGGCTTATGGGGAAAGTAAGGAACAGCGAGAAATCAGAAAACAGCTGACGGAAGCTGCGTTTAAGAGATACAGGGACACCGGGCTTTCCAAACAAGTGGCCAGGGCGCTTTACGGCGTGATTCTGGAAAACAGTGTGAGCCGGTTAGAGACTTACGCTTCCTGTGCTTATCACCATTTTCTGCGATATGGCTTGTCCTTAAAAGAAAGAGAAGAGTTTGGATTTGAAAGTGTGGACATGGGAAATGTGTTCCACGCGGTATTGGAGCAATTTGCAGAC
>JAZRJO010000161.1:0-3589 GCA_045645825.1 Acetatifactor sp.
AATTGTTTTAAGCGATTCAAATGCCGAGCCGAAAAGGAGCCAAAAAGGAGCCGAAAAGGAGCTGAAAAAAGGAGTAACCCCTTGTGATATAACTGCAAAAGAGAATGGAAACAATTCGGCTCACGCCATTCGCAAAATCGCACACTCGCTGCGTTGCAGCTAACTTTGCTCATCAGATGGCTGAACTGTTGCATGAAAACTTCACAAAAAGAGTGGGAAATATTGAAAAAAGAGCCTGTATGTGATACACTTAATAAGTTGTATTAGGCTCTTTTTTATGTTAAGGTCACAGAGAAAGTTGAAGAGGCGTTTGGTGTAAAAATGGTGTAAACCAAAATCTCCCAACGCCCTAAACCCTGATAAATAAAGCAAATTTAAGGAGATATAGACTATTATGAAATTAGGTATCATAATACGATATACTTCGGGAGTAAAAAAATGTATCAATTTTTTGTGGAATCCAGCCAGATTTGTGGTAAAATAATATATATCACCGGCAGTGATGTCAATCATATCAAAAACGTGCTGCGGATGAAGCCCGGCGAAGAGATTGCTGTAAGTAATGGTGTTGACGGCAAGGAATATCGCTGTGGGATCACTTCCATAGAGGAAGACAGAGTGGTCTGTGAGCTTCGCTTTATCAAAGAGGATGGCATGGAACTGCCATCCAGAGTGTATCTGTTCCAGGGACTTCCTAAGGCAGATAAAATGGAATTGATCATTCAGAAAGCAGTGGAATTGGGTGTACATGAGATCATACCTGTGGCCACCAAGCGCTGTGTAGTCAAGCTGGAAGATAAGAAGGCAGCAGTAAAAATCGCACGCTGGCAGGGAATTGCTGAGGCAGCGGCCAAGCAAAGTAAGCGACGTATCGTACCTCAGGTCAGTAATGTAATGAGCTTTAAAGAGGCCATAGCTAAGGCTGCGTCCATGGATGTGAAGATTATTCCTTACGAACTGGCAGAGGGAATGGCACATACCAAGTCTCTGATCAATGATCTTAAGCCGGGGCAGGATATTGCAGTATTTATCGGACCGGAGGGCGGCTTCGAAGAAGCGGAAATCGATCTGGCATTAGCAGCAGGGATAGAACCTGTTACCTTGGGAAAGCGTATTCTAAGGACAGAGACTGCCGGTTTTACCGTTATGGCATGGATCATGTATCAGTTGGAAGAGTAGACAGCGCACAAACCGGAAAACTGCATATAATAATATATGAAACCCAGACGGAAAGCCAGTGTATCATATGTAAAACCGCATCCATCAGGTTGGTACACGGATCCGTCTATAGAGGAGAGAAATATTTTATGGAAGTATATCTTGATAATTCCGCCACCACAAAGGTATTTCCCGAAGTGGCGGAATTGATGACAAAGATCATGTGCGAGGATTATGGCAACCCCTCCAGCCTCCACATGAAAGGCGTGGCGGCCGAAAATTATGTCCGTTATGCCAAAGAGACATTGGCCAGACTTCTGAAGGTAAATGAGAAGGAAATTCTCTTTACTTCCGGAGGCACAGAGTCCAATAATCTGGCCCTGGTGGGCTGTGCCATGGCCAATAACCGTAGAGGAAAACATCTGATCACTACACAGGTGGAACATCCTGCCATTTTAAAAACCATGCAGCACTTGGAATCTCTGGGATACCAAGTCACTTATCTGCCGGTAGACAAGTGGGGAAGAATCTGTCTGGAGGACTTGCACAGAGCTATGACCCCACAGACCATTCTGGTATCTATCATGCATACCAACAATGAAGTAGGTGCCAGACAGCCCATAGAAGAAGCCGGAGCCATGATCAAGTGCATGAACCCCAACACTTTATTCCATGTGGATGCAGTGCAGGGATTTGGCAAAGCCAGGATTTACCCCAAGAAGATGAACATTGATCTTTTGTCTGTCAGTGGACACAAGATTCATGGGCCTAAGGGTGCAGGCTTTCTGTATGTGAATGACAAAGTGAAGATCCAACCCATTTTATTTGGAGGCGGACAGCAGCAGAATCTTCGTTCCGGTACGGAAAATGTGCCCGGAATTGCAGGGCTTGCCAAAGCAGCAGAGATGATGCATGCCCATCTGGAGGAAGATGAAAAGCACCTTTATGGGTTGAAAAACAGGTTTATCGAAGGTGTGAAAAAATTGGATGGTGTACAGATTAATGGTCTGCTGAATGGAACTATAGAAGGAACTGCACCTCACATTGTGAGCGTGTCCATCAGCGGTGTCAGAAGCGAAGTACTGCTTCACGCACTGGAAGATAAAGGAATCTATGTATCGGCAGGGAGCGCCTGTTCTGCCCGCAAGCCCCAGCCCTCAGCCACACTGAAGGCTATGGGTATTGACAAAGATCTGCTTTCCTCCACCATTCGCTTTTCTTTCTCTGTATTTACTACAGAAGAAGAAATACTCTATACATTGGAGCAAATGTATGGTATGATTCCTATGTTACGCAAGTTTACCAGAAGATAGAATGAGGAAAATTATGTTTACAGCTTTTTTGATTAAGTATGCTGAGATCGGCATAAAAGG
Organism: Acetatifactor sp.; assembly: GCA_045645825.1. Classification (GTDB taxonomy): domain Bacteria; phylum Bacillota; class Clostridia; order Lachnospirales; family Lachnospiraceae; genus Acetatifactor. Next base: position 2,532 of record JAZRJO010000161.1, read on the forward strand.
AAGAAACAGATATTTATTTGAAGATGCACTGGTGCACCAGATTAAATTTGCATTAAAGAAGTGTGATGGAGAGTTCCTGATTCACAAGACCCAGGGACGTATCTATGTAGATGCCCAGAGCGAGTTTGATTTTGATGAGGTAGTAGCACAGCTTAAGACTGTGTTTGGTATCTCCGGCATCTGCCCGGTAGTCCATGTGGAGGATGAAGGGTTTGAGAAGCTGTGTGATACGGTGATCAAATACCTGGCGGACGTATATCCTGACCGCAATAAGACCTTTAAAGTGGCAGCCAGACGTGCGCGCAAGAACTATCCCAAGGATTCCATGACCATCAACATGGATATGGGAGAAGCTATTTTAAAAGCTTACCCTGAGATGAAGGTAGATGTCCATAATCCGGATATCATGTTGAATGTGGAGATCCGTGAGAAAATTTATATTTATTCCGAAATTATTCCGGGTCCGGGAGGTATGCCGGTAGGTACCGGCGGCAAGGCAATCCTTCTGTTATCCGGCGGTATTGACTCTCCCGTAGCCGGTTACATGATCGCCAAGCGGGGTGTCAAGATCGACGCTGTTTATTTCCATGCTCCGCCATACACCAGTGAGCGTGCCAAGCAGAAGGTAGTAGATCTGGCCCGCCTGGTATCCCGTTATACCGGCCCTATTAACCTGCACGTGATCAATTTCACCGACATCCAGCTCTACATTTATGAGAAGTGCCCTCACGAGGAGCTGACCATCATTATGCGCCGTTATATGATGCGTATTGCCGAGCACATTGCCAAGGAATCCGATTGCCTGGGCCTGATCACCGGCGAAAGCATAGGTCAGGTGGCTTCCCAGACCATGGCGTCCTTAGCGGCCACCAACGAAGTCTGTGAGCTCCCTGTATATCGCCCGTTGATCGGTTTTGACAAACAGGAAATTGTAGAAGTCTCTGAGAAGATCGGCACCTACGAGACCTCCATCCAGCCCTTCGAGGACTGCTGCACCATCTTTGTGGCCAAGCATCCGGTGACGAAGCCTAACATTAATGTTATCAGGCGCCATGAAC
>JAZRJO010000162.1:0-3110 GCA_045645825.1 Acetatifactor sp.
AGAGCGTCCGCCTCCTAAGCGGAAGGCCAGCGGTTCGAATCCGCTCAGGAACGTTATATGCCGTAGGACTTTGGTCTTACGGTTTTTTTTAACAATGTGCAGCCAATGGTTGAAGCGAAATATTAAATCTTGCAATGACTAATTTTGTGGTTTTTGTTGCTTTTTTGTGGGATTTATATTATAATAAGGGTGAGTACATATCATGTTTTATCTTGTGTGTGAAAAACATAATTGTCCATAAAGGAGTAGTGGCAATGAAGAGGTCGAAGCGTATTGAAGTGTTGGATAAGCGTCCGGTAAATTTGGATGGGTTTATTAATGAGTGGCCGGAGATGGGATTTGCGGCTATGAGCAGTCCTTATGATCCGAAACCTTCTGTGAAGGTAGTGGATGGTAAGATCGTAGAGTTAGACGGCAAGAAGAGAGAAGAGTTTGATTTCATTGATCAGTTTATTGCTGATTATGCCATTAATATTGAGCGTGCCGAGAGGTGTATGAAGGTGCCTTCTCTGACCATTGCCAGAATGATCGTAGATATCAATGTGACCAGGAAGGAGATTCTGGAGATCATTACAGGTATCACACCGGCTAAGATGACTGAAGTCATGAATTATCTGAATGTGGTAGAGCTGATGATGGGTATGCAGAAGATCCGTGCCAGGAAGATGCCCGGTAATCAGGCTCATATCACGAATCTGAAGGATGATCCTGCACAGCTTGCAGCAGATGCAGCTGAAGGTGCACTGCGTGGTTTCGCAGAGGAAGAGACCACCATGGGTGTGGCAAGATATGCACCCTTAAGTGCAATGGCACTGTTGATCGGTTCTCAGATCGGACGTCCCGGTGTGCTGACTCAGTGTTCTGCAGAAGAGGCTACGGAGCTGGAGCTGGGTATCAGAGGACTTACTACATACGCAGAGACCCTTTCCGTATATGGTACGGAGAAGGTATTTATAGATGGTGATGACACCCCTTATTCCAAGGCATTTTTGAATTCGGCTTATGCGTCCAGAGGTTTGAAGGTGCGTTTCACCTCCGGTTCCGGTTCTGAGGTGCTGATGGGAAGTAGTGAGAAGAAATCTATGCTTTATTTGGAGTGTAGATGTCTGTATGCTACGAAGGGTGCAGGCAGCCAGGGTATTCAGAATGGTTCCGTGAGCTGTATCGGTGTGCCCGGTTCCGTGCCAGGCGGTATTCGTGAGGTTCTGGCAGAGAATCTGGTGGCAGCATTGCTTGGTTTGGAGTGTGCGTCTTCCAATGACCAAAGTTTCTCCAATTCCGCTATGCGTCGTACAGCCAGGACGATGCTGCAGTTTTTACCGGGTACTGACTTTATCTTCTCCGGTTATGCTGCAGAACCTAATTATGATAATATGTTTGCAGGCTCTAACTTTGATGCGGAAGATTTTGATGATTATAATGTATTGCAGAGAGATATGCAGGTGGACGGTGGTCTTCGTCCGGTAACGGAGGAAGAAGTGCTTCGTGTGAGAAATAAGGCGGCCAAGGCGGTACAGGCTGTGTTTAAGCAGCTGGGTCTGTCACCTATTACGGACGAGCAGGTAGAGGCTGTGACTTATGCCCACGGTAGTAAGGATACTTTGTCCAGAGATGTAACGGCTGATCTGATGGCTGCTGAGGATGTACTGAAGAGAGGCATCACAGGAGTAGATGTGGTAAAGGCACTGGCAGAAGCAGGTTACAAGGATGTGGCAGAGAATGTGCTTAGTATGTTGAAGCAGAGAGTGGCAGGTGACTATATGCAGACATCTGCAATTCTGGATAAGAACTTCAAGGTGCTGTCAGCAGTGAATACGCCCAATGACTATATGGGCCCCGGCACAGGATATCGCGTAGAAGGGGAGCGCTGGGAAGAGATTAAGAAGATTCCTCATATTATTAATCCCAAGGATATTTAGGAGGACGGGCCATGCAGATAAGTGAAACTCTTGTAAAACAGATAATAGATGAGGTCATTAAACAGGTGGGTCAGATGGACAGTGCCAGTGTAGCAAAAGCTGTCAGCAATTTGACCAAAGCCGGGGATGGGGTAAAAATCTCAGGTGAAGTGCCTTCTATGGCAGGTCGTGACCGCATCAATGAGCAGAAGACAGATTACAGCAGTTATCCCAAGGCAAAGAAGGGAACAGATCCGAAGGAAATCGTGATCGGTGTAGGAGCTGCTTTCCAGAAAGAGATTAAGCGTACCATTTGTGATATTCCTCTTGATGAGGTGCTTCGTAATGTGAAGGCCGGTATCGAGGAGGAGGGTATGAATGCCAGAGTGGTGAAGATTCTGGATACCTCCGATGTGTGCTTTATGGCATTGGAGGCTGCCAAGCTTTCCGGATCCGGTATCGGTGTAGGCATTCAGTCCAAGGGTACTACGGTCATCCATCAGAGAGACTTGTATCCTCTTTCCAATCTGGAATTGTTCCCTCAGGCGCCTTTGATGACGCTGGAGACTTACCGCCAGATTGGTAAGAATGCTGCGAAGTATGTGAAGGGAGAGCAGGTAGTGCCTGTTCCCTGTACCAATGATCCCATGTGCAGACCCAAATATCAGGTTAAGGCAGCCTTAATGCACATTGCAGAGACGGAGCAGTTGGATCCGAAAGTTGGCGCGATTGAATGGGAGGGCAGATAAATGAGATACCCATTAGGTGAATATGAAAAGGACAGTATTAAGTCTAAGACAGGTAAAAAATTAACAGAGATCACCCTGGATGAAATAATGAAGGGGCACATCTCTTCCGATGATATCAAAATTTCCAAGGAAACTTTGAAGGCCCAGGGTCAGGTGGCCAGAGCGTGTGGCAATGATCCTATGGAGAAGAATTTTGAGCGGGCAGCAGAGCTTGTGGATGTGCCCGATGATGTTATTTTGAAAATGTATGATAAGCTTCGTCCCAACCGTTCCACCAAGTTGGAGCTGGTGATGATGGCACAGGAGCTGATCGAGAAATACAATGCCAAGAATTGTGCAAGGCTTGTGATGGAAGCTGTGGAAGTGTACGAGAAAAGAGGCGTTTTACTTTGAAGTATATTGCAGGAGTAGATATCGGCAATTCAACAACGGAAGTGTGTATCGGCGAAATAAGCGCAGGCAG
>JAZRJO010000163.1:0-2837 GCA_045645825.1 Acetatifactor sp.
CTATAAAAACAGCGGCAACAATCCCGAAAATCCAACTGAAGATTTCCTTGACCAGACCTGTACTGATAATCTTCTTACGCCTGTAAAAACTCAAACCGCTTGTTTTAGCCATAAATATATTTCACTTTCATCTGCTTTGGCAGAACTATTATTACAGAAAAGGACAACTACGTTATGTAATTGTCCCTTTAGCACATCAATTATTTCACTAACTCTTTTACCTTAGCCTGCTTACCGATGCGGTCTCTTAAGTAGTTCAGTTTTGCACGTCTTACTTTACCTCTTCTAACCACTTCGATCTTCTCAACATTAGGAGAGTGCAAAGGCCAGGTCTTCTCAACGCCAACGCCGTTGGAATTCTTTCTTACAGTGAAAGTCTCTCTGTTGCTGCCGCCCTGTCTCTTTAAAACAACGCCTTCAAACACCTGAACTCTTTCACGGTTACCTTCTTTGATCTTACCGTATACTCTTACGGTATCGCCAACTGCGAACTCATCTACAGTTGCCTTTAACTGTTCAGCTTCGATTTCTTTGATAATGTTACTCATTATAGAGCCTCCTTCATAAAATGGATGTTCTTAATACCTTACTGTAACAGAGGACCATCTCGTTTTGACAACATTCTTACTTTACCACAATACGCAGGATAATGCAAGTACTTTTTTCAATTTTTTACATTTTTCCCAGCCACCAAAGCGTTTCTTTTGATAAATATAATCCCAGCTTCTCCTGAAGCTTCAAAGATGGTGCATTATCTGCATAAATCTGCGCATATGGGGTCCATCCAAGCTCCAAGATTCGATTGATCATGTAGCTTTCCAGTGACGCGGCAATTCCCTGCCCACGGAAAGTTTCCTGCACAAACAAAAGTCCCATGTTGCCATCCGTATGCATGCCTACAAATCCCACCAACTGTTCTTCTACAAAAGCACCATACATCAAGCCATTTCCCAAAAGATGAAGAAGATATGCCCGGTTGCTGTCATTATGGTAATGTTCTGATACATAATCCAGACTGTCTTTGTCCAGTCTTCTGATATCCTTGTGACGCACCGGAAGCGGTTCTTTTCTGGTATAACAAGCCTGTATGCAGGCTCCACCTGCTTTTGCACCAATCCTTTGCTCCACCATATCCTTTAGAAATTCCCTGCAGACCACAAAAAGTGAGGGTTCCTTCCCTCTCTCCCGTGCATCTTGCAGAATAATCTTGCAAAGCATTTCACCATTATTTTCATCGGTTGCACTAAGTACATATGCCTGATTTTTTCTATGATATAAGAGAACATTTTCTCCCACATGATATAGTACTTCGCCATTTCCACGGCTTAACATCTCCATCATATGAATATGTTCCCGTTTCTTCTTAGACAAATCTTTTATGGTGCAAAGCTTTTCCTGATATTTTTCATACAGATCCGGACGCCTTTTCAAAGTGCGAAGCTGTGACTGCTCTAGGCGCCATTTTACGATATTCTTATGATTGCCCGATAAAAGCACCTTGGGTACCGCTTTTCCATGCCACACCTCGGGTCTGGAATATTGCGGATATTCTAACAGGTCATTGTGAAAGCTTTCCGTCTCTGCCGAAACTTCATTGTTAAGTACACCGGGTACCAACCTGGAAACCGCATCGATCATAACCATAGCAGGAAGTTCGCCGCCGGTCAATACATAATCACCAATGGACACATAATCTGTAACGATCTCCTCCAGAACACGCTCGTCAATGCCTTCATAATGTCCGCATAAAAATACCAATTCCTCTTCCTTGGCAAAATCTTCTGCCATCTGCTGTGTAAAGGGCTGACCCTGAGGCGTCACGTATACGGTTCTCACAGACCTGCCGCCTGTTACCGCCTGATAAGCATCATAAACAGGCTGGGCCTGCATCAACATGCCTGCCCCGCCTCCGTAGGGATAATCATCCACTTTACCATGCTTATCCATCGTATAATCTCTGATATTGACTGCATTGATATCAATCAATCCCTGACTGACAGCACGGCCGATGATACTGGTATTCAGCCCGCCCATCACCATATCGGGAAATAAGGTCAAAATATGGAACTTCATCATAATCTTCTCCTGCAAAGCCTGCCAAGGCACACACACTAGTCTAATAATCCATCCAGTACATGCACCTGCATTACATTACTTTCCATATCCACATTCAAAATACATTGCTTGATCGCCGGCAACAGAAGCTCTCTGCCATCTGTCATAGCGATAATATAGACATCATTGGCACCGGTCTCCATCACACTTTTAAGGACACCGATCTTAGCATTCTGCTCATCCACTACCTCCATGCCCATCAGATCGGCCACAAAATACTCATCCTTCTTCAGGCGCACTGCATTCTGTCTGGTCACATAAAGGCTCTTCTGCCTGTACTTCTCAATATCATTTATATTATCAAATCCCTTGAACTTCAGGATCACAAACTGCTTGAAGAATTTTACACCTTCCACTTCAAGCACAAGCTCCTCCTTGCCCGTATCCAGGATCACTTCTTTCAATCTTTTAAATCTGTTTGGATCATCTGTGGTGGGAAATACCTTTACTTCCCCTCTCACCCCATGAGTGGAGGTGATCACACCCACCTGAAATTTGTCTTCCATTGATTTATCCTCCTGTCTCTACAGAAAAAAGCAGGCTGCCGCAGCTGCGACAGCCCCAAATCTCAGACGATTTCTACATCGACCTTTTTGTTGTCTTTGGATGATGCAGCCTTCACAACAGAACGGATCGCTTTCGCAATTCTGCCCTGTTTGCCGATAACTTTACCCATATCGGACTGCGCCACATGAAGCTCTACGATGATGACATTCTTGCCT
>JAZRJO010000164.1:0-11956 GCA_045645825.1 Acetatifactor sp.
ATAGTTTACTACTTTACCTCTATAAAGCGCAAGTATTTTTCTGAATTTTTTAAAAGTCATAATCACGAAACCGATCAGGTCTCTTCTTACGTTTCCTGCGTCGATTCCGGGCTTGTCTTGCCCGATCTCTGTTGTCATACATCCGACTTTCTCTTGTGGTCATATAAGAAGAGGAGTAGCCGGATGATCTGGATCTTCTGCGTCTGGCAGCCTTACGCCTTGCTGACCTGCTTCGACTGAAATACCCGGGATTTCTTCTGATAAACAGAATGACCACGAACAGTACGCCCAACACTAACAGGGTCAAAAGAAAAAGTCCTGCGATTTTCAGTACATTTACAAACACCACAGGTGTATCAGACGGTTCTTCACGGGGCGCTTCCTCCGTGGACTGCATAGGTGCGTCAAATGTAAAGGAATTCTCTGTGTTTTCCACAAAATCCACGGAAGCATTACCTACCTGCACACCATTCCAGGTATAGGTGATCAACGCTGCCTGGTTCTCTTCCTCTGTATCATAAGAAATGGTAGAGGCGGTTTCGGCAAAGGTCGCATGGATGGGTAACACCAGAAAATCTTCGGTATTCAGGGTCAGCAGTGGTTTGGAGCTGCCAAATACGTCATGGTCACTGTAAAACAGTCCGGTGCTGTCAATATGATACTTGGTTTCTGATTGTGCCACATTTACCGTGGTAAAATTGCCAAAGCCATAATCAAACAATGCGATGGTATCGTCGTAATGGCCGGAGGAGGAATCTTTAAGGATCACACAGATCAGCTTCAGTCCATCTTTCTCCGCGCAGGATACCAGACAGTTGCGGGCGGCATCGGTATAACCGGTTTTGCTGCCCACCAGATATTTATAGGCCTTTTTTTGGCCGGAGAGTAGTTGATTCTTTGTATGCTCGATAATATGATCAGGCTGTGTGGCGGAAGGCTTAATCTCCAGCTTCGTAGCCCGGGACTTCTTGGCCAGCATCTCATTGTCAAAAAAAGCCTGTGCGATCAGGGCCAGATCATAGGCTGTGGTATAATGGTTCTCATCAGGCAGGCCGTTAGGATTCACAAAATTGGAATTTAGACAACCCAGCTCTTTGGCACGCTCATTCATAATGGGTGCAAAATCCTTCCAGCTAGTGCCGGAGATATGTTCTCCCACCGCAAAGGATACTTCGTTGGCAGAACGGATCAGAATGGCATTCAGCGCATCCTCCATGGTGATGGCTTCTCCCTTGTCCAGAGCGATGTGGTTACTGCCTCTGGGTGTGTCGTACACTGCGCTGTGGGACATAGTCACCATTTCGGTGAGTTCACACCTTTCCGCTGCGATCAGACAGGTCAAAAGCTTTGTGGTGCTGGCAGGGTATTCCTGCTTGTGTATATTCTTGGCATACAGAATCGTCCCGGTCTCAGCCTCCATCAGAATCGCTGCCTCAGCAGTCACTACCGGTCCCTGTGGCCAACCCTGAACCTGGTTACTGTCGATAGTCATAGCCCGCTGGGCTTGTAGCTGCTGCTCATAAGTGTCTGCCCTGACTGTCAGTGGGGTGCTCAAAGCTACCGCTGCTGCCATGACCAAACTGCCGATACGCATCTTCTTTTTAGATGATTTTTTATATGATAACAATTGAAAAATCCACATGGCTTAACCTTTCAATAAAAATTTCGAAATGTTTCCTGTTCACTGATTACCATTGTACTATAAAATCAGATTTATGCAAATATCTTTTATAAAAAATTAAAAGGAAAATGTAACAGTTCCATAATTGCTTTTTTGCAATAAATATGCTAACATTTGATTGACTTATATTTTTCAGAAAAAGCTAAGAAGGAATGGAAAGGAATACATTATGAGATTAAGAAATATCACCGGCTCTCGCGAGGTCATCGCTGACAGCCGTTACGTAATACATGAAGAAGATTGGAACCCGGGCAGCTGGCAGGAAGTATTTGGAAACGAAAACCCCATTAGGATTGAGATCGGCATGGGGAAGGGCCAGTTCATCCACGCCCTTGCGAAATTGCATCCGGAGATTAATTATGTAGGAATTGAGAAATATTCCAGCGTGTTACTTAGGGCCATTCAGAAGATGGAGGAAGAGGAGTTGCCCAACTTAAAGTTCGTGCGCATGGATGCAGAGGATATCTTGAAGGTATTCGGTTCCGGGGAGGTGGATCGCATTTACTTGAACTTTTCAGATCCTTGGCCCAAGGACAGGCATGCCAAGAGGCGTCTGCCCTCCGAAGCGTTCTTGAGAAGATATGATGTAATTCTGAAAAAGGATGGTCAGCTGGAGTTCAAGACAGACAATCGCCCGCTTTTTGATTTTGCCGTGGAAGAACTGGAGCCGGCAGGGTGGAAGGCAGAGGTGATCACCTATGACTTGCATGGGGATGAGAAACTGATGGAAGGCAATGTGATGACTGAATATGAGGAGAAATTCTCTTCCATGGGCAATCCTATCTGCAAGTACATTATCCGGCGTTAAAGGTGGTATGCAAAGGATAAGTGTCTTTGTGAGGCGGACAAAAAGAAGATATTAATGCCGAAAAGCGGAAATTTAGAAAAAAAGTCCGCACATCACGAACATTTTACTTGACAAATTACAAAAGTCAAGATATACTCATAGTAATTTAAAAAGCAAAGGCAATGAAGAGAAGAGTAGAAGAAGAGAGAAATCGCAGAGAGTCCCGGTTGATGGGAAGGGATATGGAAGGTTTCTTTGAACATGGTCTCGGAGCTTCGCACCGACCTTACGCCCTGCGTAAATAGGCTGCGACAGGTGCACCTGTTACAGTGCCGGATTATCGGGATCATTCCCCGTAGTCGATGAGGTTCTTATCGTGAGGTAAGAACGAATTAAGGTGGTAACACGTAAGATATTATGCTTTCGTCCTTAAAGTTTTTTAGGGATGGAAGCTTTTTTATTTTTCAGTTCAGTCTGGCTGCAAAGCAACGGAAAGTTCCAAAGGGGCGGTTTTGTGAAAGGGGTGCAGCTGAACGTGACTGGCGCAGAATTGCATGTCAGCATAAAACCGTAGAAAGGATCGAATATGAGCGAGAACACTTGGTTAATCAATGGATATTGTCATCTGGTAAATAAAACTTTCATCTTCATAGACAAATATTTCGAAGGAGTCATCCCTGCAGGACGTGTGGATGTGGAGGTCTACGAGAGGACCAGAGAAGTCTATAGCCTATTGGAGCATTATCGTGAGGCAGGAGACAAGGAGGTGGCCGGCAATCTATTGGAAGAGTACCTGACTTTTGCCACGGATTATCTTGAACAGGGTGCCCCCTGGAGAACCAGGGAGAGTGACCGGCGTGCATGCCGCAATACCATATTGAACAGTGTGCAGATGATTGCCAATCTGACCGTCTGGCTGAAAGCATTGTCCGCTGAAGAGCAGTGGCTTCTCTGTCCTGCTGCCAAGGTCCAGAAATGGCTCTTACTCAGTGAGCAATGGCAGGTACACAGTATCCATTCCGGCTATGAACTGCCCCAGACAGAAGAATTAATTGTAAATTCTGAAAAAAGCTCTTTTCAGATGGCTTAAAATGGAGTATAGTATAGTAGAGGCGGGACATCTTTCGAAAGGAGACAAAAGAGATGCTGGACGTAATAATTTTTTTTGTTGTGGGATTCTTATGTTTCTCACAGGGCATTAAGACCTATCAGATGGAGGAACAGAACAAGGTTTTTACTAAATATCCTATCAGGGTTACAGATGTAAAGAAATACAACCAGTTTTGTGGTAAATTGATGATCGGCTTTGGCGTGGTAGCAGAAATTACATTAATCGCAATGGCTAGCTTCGATGGCTGGATCGGTACGGTGTTCTCACTTTCCATTATTGTGGAAGCTTTCATTTTCATGAAAATCTACCGTAATGGCGAGAAGAAATTTATAAAGAAATAAACAGTCGTGATATACCGAAGGGAAAACTGTCGTCTGCAAGCCTACACCTTTGCCGGTAAGGCCTGCAGACGGCAGTTTTGGGTTAGGGGCTGTTATAAACGGGTATCATTCGAAGGGATATAAAAAGATGAATAAGAGAGATTGCATTAAGGGTTTGTTGGGAAGTTTGGTGTTTACTGTATTTGTTATGACCGGATGCGGGGATGATGTAAACGTTAGTATACCGCTGATCACGGTGGAACAGGTGGAGACATCCGCGCCTCAGAGCGCAGGCGAGACTCAGCATGGTCAGAAGGAAGATGCTGAGGAGTTCGCAGGAGGTACGGAAGCAGAGGTGAGCAGCGAGGTGGAAGCAGGTGTTGAGGCGGAGGCCGGTAGAGAAACCGTAGTTTCTGAATCGAACGAAATCAGCATTACCATATCTGCTGCCGGCGACGTAACATTGGGCAATTATAAGGATCAGGAATATACTTACTCTTTCAGGCAGACTTACGAGCAGACAGAGGATAAGAATTATTTCTTTGCCAATGTGGCTGATATATTTAAAGCAGATGATTTTACGATTGTAAATTTGGAAGGTGCACTTACACTCTCTGAAGAATATGCGGAAGGCAGAACCTATAATATCAAAGGAGATCCGGAGTATGCGTTTATGCTGAGAGATGCGTCTGTAGAAGCTGTGAGCATGGCCAACAATCATCGTCTGGATTATGGAGAAGATGGAAGTGGGGATACGGTAGCTGCGCTGGAGGCGGCAGATATTCTGTATGCTTACGATCGTAACCTGGGAATCTGTGAGGTAGAAGGAATTCGGATCGGCTGGGTCTCTGTGAATGAAGTCTCGCAAGGGAAAAATGTAGAGAAATACCTGGAAGAAGGAATGAAGCAGTTAAAGAAAGATGGGGCAGATTTGATTCTGGCCTGCTGTCACTGGGGAATCGAGAGGGATAATTATCCGGAAGAGTATCAAAAGGAGTTGGGCAGAAAATGCATTGACTGGGGCGCCGATCTGGTCGTTGGGCATCATCCTCATGTACTGCAGGGGATTGATCAATATCAGGGCAAGTATATTGTATACAGTCTGGGAAATTTTTGCTTTGGAGCCAACCGTAATCCCAGCGATAAGGATACTATGATCTTTCAGCAGACCTTTACATTCCGGACAGAGCCGGTGGAAGCGGAAGCAGAAGCGGTATCCTATCGGCTGGTACAGTCCGGCGAAGCCCGCGTCATTCCTTGTTCTGTCAGTTCCGTGACCACACGTAACAATTACCAGCCCACACCCCTTGCCGGTGATAATTGGCAGAGAGTCATCAGGCGAATCAATGAGTACAGTCAGGAATTTGGTGTCAGAGCCGATGAAGAGGGAGTGCTAAGTTGCCAAGATGCTGATTCGTGAGATTGGAGGGTTATAATGAAAACGGCAATACTTACAAAGTTCGCAGAGGTTTATGGTGACAATGAGGGTGCCAGAGTCTATTTTGCCCCGGGCCGTGTGAATATGATCGGTGAACATACGGACTATAACGGCGGCCATGTATTCCCCTGTGCGCTGACCATGGGTACTTACGGTGTGGCCCGTAAGAGAAACGATCATAAGCTTAGGTTTTATTCCATGAATTTTGAACATTTAGGTATCATAGAATCTTCGCTGGAGGATTTGAAACCATACAAGGAGGCCGACTGGACCAATTACCCCAAGGGGGTCATCTGGGCGTTTGGACAGAGGGGGATGGAGATACCTTATGGTATGGATCTTTTGTTATATGGTAATATACCCAATGGTTCGGGACTGTCATCTTCGGCATCAGTGGAGGTGCTGACCGGATACATTTTGAGAGATATGTTCGGATTTGATGTGACGAAACAGGAACTGGCGTTGATCGGGCAGTTTTCGGAGAATCAGTTTAATGAGGTGAATTGCGGCATCATGGATCAGTTTGCCATCGCAATGGGTAAGGAAGGTCATGCGATTTTCCTGGACACGGCAGATCTTTCTTTTACATATGCGCCCATCGAGCTTCAAGATGCCAAGATTGTCATTGCCAGTAGTAATAAGAAGAGAGGCTTGGGCGATTCCCAATACAACCGGCGCCGCAGTGAGTGTGAAACTGCATTGGCAGAGCTTCAGAAGGTGGTGGATATCAAGTCCCTTGGTGAGCTGTCAGAGGAATCCTTTGAGCAGTACAAGTCTGCCATTCAGAGTGATGTTTGCAGAAGGCGTGCAAAGCATGCAGTGTATGAAAATCAACGCACCCTTCATGCGGTGAAAGCTTTGCAGAACAACGATGTGAAACTGTTTGGACAGCTGATGAATGCTTCCCACGTATCTCTGCGTGACGATTATGAAGTGACCGGAATTGAGCTGGATACACTGGTAGAGGAGGCTTGGAAGGTAGAAGGAGTCATCGGTTCCCGTATGACCGGCGCAGGCTTTGGCGGCTGTACGGTGAGTATTGTGAAGAATGATGTGATTGATACTTTTATTGACAGCGTGGGTAAGGCTTATGAGGCTAAGATTGGGTATGCGGCAGACTTTTATGTGGTGGAGATCGGTGACGGCCCACGCATGTTGTGATGGGGATCAACGTTAAACCTTGCACAATTCCCATAAAAGATTCCTCCGCGATGACCACGATCAACACCAGTACGGAAAATTGTTTATTATATCATAAAAGAGGCGGCTTGTCTTTCACCAATTTGTTGAATGACAACCCGCTTGTTTTATGCTATGATGGATACATGAAACCGGTATCATACATATCTGTTTTCGAAATGGGCAGTTCGCCTGATTCCCCAGACAGAGTACAACGAAAGAAGCTTTTGAAAACTGCATGCAAAAGGTAATTATAGTATTGCCATTTTTAGACTAAGCGTGTACAATTAAAGGAGAAAAAATATGGAGAAACTTCAGGATTTAACACTGTTAAACAAATTTTTATTTGACCAGACAATGGACATACCAGAGGCGCAGGAGGCGACGTTGCAGATTGTTCTGCAGGATGAAGAGATTCGGTTAATGACCCCATCACAGACGGAGAAAGAGATACGAACTATGCCGTGGTTGCGTTCCATTAGGTTGGATGTCTTCTCTGTAGATCAGAATAGCGTGGTGTATAATACAGAGGTGCAGGCCGAGAAGAAGAGTGATTTGGTGAAGAGAAGTCGATATTATCAGGGGCTTATAGATTCTTCGCTGCTGGAACCGGGGTGTATCAGTTTTAATCAGTTGAATGACGCTTATGTGATCATGATCATGCCCTTTGATCTGTTCGGTCTTGGAAAGTATCGGTATACGTTCCGAACTTATTGTGAAGAGGATAAGAATCTGGAGCTTCAGGATGGAGCAGTTCGTATGAGACGGCTAACAGTGAGAGGATTCGAAAGATTCATGAATGTGTGAAGCGGATCAAGTCCAGCGAAGAGATGGGAGTGAAATATATGCAGGCGTGGGAAGAGAAGATCATGGAGCGTGAGAAGGGCAGGACGGAGGGCAGAACGGAGGGCAAAGTTGCCGGCAAAGCAGAATCGATACTGGAAATTTTAGAAGAGTATGGCAAAGTGCCTGATGAGTTGTACCAACGTATTTTAGCGCAGCGTGATCTTGAGATATTAAAGAGCTGGCTGAAGGTTGCTAATAAAGTAGGCAGTATAGAAGAATTTCTTGAAAAAGCAAGATAAGGAAGGTTTAGATGAAGTTTTTGTTGTGTGCGCTAAACGCCAAATATATACATTCTAACCCGGCAGTCTATAGCTTGCGGGCGTATGCGGGGGAGCAGCTGCATTCCCATGTGGAGATCGCAGAGTATACCATCAATCAGCAAAGAGGAGAGATTCTGGCTGATATTTACAGAAGGCAGCCGGATGCCATCGGGTTCTCCTGTTATATCTGGAACTGGGCAATGATCAGGGAGTTAATCGTGGAGGTTAAGAAGGTTCTTCCGGAGGCTGATATCTGGCTGGGAGGTCCTGAGGTGACGTATGGTGCACAGCAGGTTTTGGTACAGTATCCCCAACTGAAGGGTGTGATGATCGGAGAGGGAGAAGAAACTTTTCGGGAGCTGCTTAAGTTTTATGTGAATCGAGAGCGTGAATCATTAGAGACTGCAGAATTAGTGGTTGTATACAGAGAGTTACAGCAGATTGCAGGATTGTGCCTGTCTGACGGTTATACGCCTGCCCGGCCGCTTACAGATATGAGCAGTCTTCCTTTTCTTTATGAGGATTTGGAGGAATTTCACAATCGGATCATTTATTATGAATCAAGCAGAGGCTGCCCTTATCGCTGCAGTTACTGTCTGTCCTCCATTGATAAGAAGGTAAGGATTCGGGATATAGAGATTGTAAAAAGAGAACTGCAATTTTTCCTGGATAGGAAGGTGCCTCAGGTGAAATTTGTGGACAGAACCTTTAACTGTAATCATGACCATGCCGTGGCGATCTGGAGTTATATTCTGGAGCATGACAATGGTGTGACCAACTTCCATTTTGAAATCTCCGCAGATATTCTGCGACAAGATGAGATTGCGTTGCTTCACCGTATGCGGCCGGGGCTGATTCAGTTGGAGATAGGGGTGCAGTCGGCGAATGCTGAGACCATTCGGTCAATTAATCGTGTCATGGATCTGGAGAAGCTGGAACAGATCGTGGCGGTTATCAGGGAAGGGAATAATATTCATCAGCATCTGGATCTGATCGCCGGGCTGCCTTTTGAGGATTATGCAAGCTTTGGGCGGTCTTTTGACCGGGTGTATGGGATGGGGCCCCAGCAGCTGCAGTTAGGTTTCCTGAAGGTGCTTAAGGGATCTGAAATGCAGGAGAGGGCTAAAGAATTTGGCGTCTGTTATCAGAGTACGCCGCCTTATGAGGTGTTGTATACAAAATGGCTTAGTTATGGTGACGTGCTGAAGTTGAAGGGCATTGAGGAGATGGTGGAGATTTATTATAACAGTAATCAATTCACCTATACCATTGCATTCCTGGAGAAGGCATTCTCTTCTGCTTTCGTCATGTATGAGGCATTGGCGGCATTTTATGAGGAACAAGGGTATGTGACCAATAGTCCTGCCAGAGTATACCGGTATCAGGTCCTTTATGATTTTGTCAAGAAGGTGGATCCGGGATATGAGGATGTGTATCGGGAGCTTTTGACTTTTGATGTGTATCTTAGGGAGAATGTGAAGAGCAGACCGGAGTGGGCGGTGGAACTTCAGCCTTATAAAGAGCAGATCCGCAGATTTTATCAGGAAGAAGAGGGTACCGGGAAGTATCTGCCGACGTATAGAGCCTATGATTCCAGACAGATGGCTAAGATGACTCACTTAGAACCTTTTTTCTATCCGGTGTGGGATAGGGCAAAAATGGAACAGATAAGAGGTGCGGTGAATGATGGGAAGGGGACAGTGAAATATGTGCTGTTCGATTATCATCTAAGGAATCCGCTTACGTTTGAGGCGAAAACACTGGCGTTTGAGGTTGTCAATGATTGCCGGATGTCTTATAATGTCATATAAGAGAAAGGGAGCGAAGGTTGACGAATTCATACATTAGCATAGATTTAGAGACCACGGGGCTGAACCCGAAGCTGGACAAGATCATGGAGATCGGCGGAGTGAAGGTGCTGGACGGAAAAGTCACGGATACATTTTCCACTTTCGTAAATCCGGGCATGAAGCTGAAGGAACAGGTGGTGGAATTGACCGGCATCCGGGATGAGATGTTGACAGATGCGCCTACATTAGATGAGGTGATGCCGGAGCTTATGGCGTTTTTGGAAGAGCTGCCGCTATTGGGTCACCGGGTACTATTTGATTATTCTTTTCTGAAAAAGGCAGCTGTGGACAGGAAACTGACTTTTGAAAAGAATGGGTTGGATACTTTGAAAATTGCCAGGAGGTATCTGCCGGGGTTGGAACGCAGAACTTTGGAATATCTGTGTAACCATTACGGAATCTGGCACACTGCCCACAGGGCACTGGGAGATGCCATGGCAACCCATGAATTGTATCAGATACTGGCCGGAGATTATTGTGTTGGGCAGGATGATCTGTTTTGTCCCAAGAAGCTTATTTTTCAGGTGAAAAGAGATACATCCATTACAAAAGCTCAAAAGGAAAGGTTATATCGGCTGCTGGATCAGCATAAAATAGTAATAGACGCAAATGTGGAGAGCATGACCCGCAGTGAGGCTGACAGGACCATTGACCGGATTATAGGGAGGAAGTATGTTACACGATAAGATAAAGAATTATGGAGTACGCATGATCATCATCTGCTTGTCAATGCTCTTTTTATGCTTTTATATTGCAAAGAAAGAAGGTTTTCATGTAGACGAGGTTCTTTCCTTTCAGGTGGGTAATTCAGAGTTTACGCCCTGGATCATGCCTGCCCAGCCGGTAGGGCGTCTGGCAAAATTTGTGGAAGAGCATATTGAAGGCCAAACGATAGGTGAAACGATAAAAAATATTGCCTTTATTGCAAAAGATACATTTCAGAATCGTGGGAATAGTATTGTGGCGGCTTATAAAGCAGATGTGTATGAGGCGCCGGTATGGATATCAAGAGAACATTTTAAAGGGTATCTGGAATGTGACAGGGAAGACGCCTTTAATCTGCTAAGTGTCTATTATAATGCCAAGGATGATATACATCCTCCATTGTATTATATGACAGTGCATCTTATGTGTTCCCTTTTTCAGGGAGAGATCACGGTGTGGCATGGCTGTGTGATCAATATGGCTGCACTGGCTGTTACGCTATGGCTGCTTGGCTGTATTGGAGATATGATATTTCTAAGGAAGAGCAGTACTATCGCTCTTATGATTCTGTATGCTTTTTCTACGGGCATCATTGCTACTGCATTGTGGGTCCGTATGTATGCGTTGCTTACGTTATGGCTGGTATGGCTGTTATATGTACATATTCGCAAAGTCACAGGATATAGGCAGGATGGTTTCTTGCGGGTAAATAAATCAGGGAGGGCTAAGTGGATTGGTAGTTTTGGTGTTTTAATCGCCACTTTGGTAACCTTCTGGACCAATTATTTTGGGTTGTTTTATCTGATTCCTTTGGCTGCATGTACCTTTTTCCTGCTGTTAAAGGAGAAACGTACCAGAGAATGCCTGGCTTATGTGCGTACTATGGTTACTGCCGCAGTGATCGGTCTGGCCTGCTTTCCCTTTGCCGTAAGCGATGTGTTCAACTCGGCGTTTGGATCGGTGGTGCTTTCTCAATTGGAGGACGGCATCGCAGATTATGTGTCCAGGCTGATGAAATTTGGTGAGATCGTGGGCGAAAATGTAGCAGGAGGCATGGGTTTCTTATTGGCAGCGTTTCTTGTACCATTGGCATTTGCTGTATATGGACGGATTAAAAAAACAGATGCAAAAGAAAAGATGTACATGAGTGGCAAAAGATGGTCGGTGTTATTGTGTGTGGTGCCTACGATCGTATTTTATTTATTGGATGCTAAGATGTCCCCACACTTTGTGGAACGATATTTTATGCCGGTGTTCCCAATGATGGCGCTGCTTCTGGTGCTCGCTTGGGAACGGGGATTGTTACATATATTACGGGAGAAAACATATGATGTGGTATGTGTTGCACTGGCTTGTGTCTTGCTGATAGTTCAGGTGCCACATAGGGATTGGGAAGAAGATTATTTCCGGAGAGGTTATAAAGAACAGCTGGCCATTGCAGAGCGCTATGAAGAGTATCCTATGGTCTGCATGTATGCCGGTTATAGCTTATATGAAAATATACTGGAGCTTCAGAAGCATGAACATTCTATTTTGGTACAGGAACACGAGCTTGGCTTTTTAAGTCCTGCCCACAGGGAAGTGGCGCAAAATGGGTATGTAGCAGTGATCAAATACCCGCATATGGATGATAAGGGCAGAGCACAGCTTGGAAAAATCATGGATGCCCTCGGGGGCGGCAAGGTAGAGTTTTTGGGGATTGGCAAGGCATACGGCGATGCAATGTATCTGGTGCTTCCGTAGGGGGAGGTGCATCATAACAGAATGATGTTCTCAGGC
>JAZRJO010000165.1:0-6085 GCA_045645825.1 Acetatifactor sp.
AGTGAAGAAGATCCTATTTTAACTACAATTCTTTTTTTATCTTTTAGTAATTCCCGATATTGATTCATAATAATACCCTTTCATCTCATCCAATTGCCTTCCGCAATCTGTTCTCATATTGAATAATCATACATGAAAATCCTCAATTATTCAACTATATTTTTCAAAATCACACCATCCCACAAATTGATGCAGCCACAGCCTCCGCCACTCTGATCCCATCCATTGCTGCAGAAGTGATCCCCCCTGCATATCCCGCACCTTCACCGCAAGGATAAAGACCCCGGATACCAGACTGTAATGTTTCATCTCTGTGAATTCTGACCGGTGACGATGTACGGCTCTCCACACCGGAAAGCAGTGCATCCTCTCTATCGAAGCCGGGAATCATACGACCAAACTGCTCCATCCCTTCCACAAAAGCCTTGTTACACTCCTGGGGCAATATCTTACTTACATCTGCATAAATATAGGCACCCTTATGCTGAGGTTGTATATCCCAGTTTGTTATACATGGTTCTTCCTGCAAGAATACCGATGACTCTTCCTGCACGGTGGCACCTTCCACCTGTTTTTTGAAATCTCCAAATCTCTGCACCGGAATCTTCCCTTGTCCCATCTGATATGCTCGTTCTTCCAGTTTCCTTTGAAAAGCGATACCAGATAAGGGGTGATCTACTCCAAAATCCTTCGGCGTCACTGATACAATGACAGCACTGTTGGCATTTTCACCATCTCTGCCGCTATAGCTCATTCCATTCACAGCCAGTCTTCCCGGTTCAGAAGATGCATTGACTACATAACCACCGGGGCACATACAAAAAGAATATACACCTCTTCCCACACTTGTCTGGGCTGCAACCTTATAAGGCGCTGCCCCCAAATCCCCCGGATCCGGTAAGGAATATTGACTTTCATTGATCATGCGCTGGGGATGCTCCACACGCAATCCTACTGCAAAGGATTTGGCTTCCATGGGAATACCGGTCTGATACAGCATTTCAAAAGTATCTCTGGCACTATGGCCGATGGCCAATACCACATGATCACAACTTAATTGCTCTACGTCATTGATCATAACCGCCACGATACGTCCGTTCTCTTTTCTAAGCCCTGTCACCTTGAAGCCAAACCGTACCTGCCCGCCAAGCCTGATAATCTCCTGACGCATCTTCTTTACCACACCACACAACACATCTGTGCCGATGTGGGGCTTTGCTTCATATAGAATAGACTCTTTTGCCCCCATGTCCACAAAGGTCTGAAGCACAGCCATGTTGCGGCCATCTTTATCCTTCACCAGAGTATTGAGCTTACCGTCTGAAAAAGTCCCGGCTCCGCCCTCACCAAATTGTACATTGGACTCCGGCTTAAGCATACCTTTTTCCCAAAACTGTTCCACATCCTTTTTACGGGTGTCTACATCTTCACCCCGCTCTAACAAAATGGGTGCAAAACCGGCTTTGGCCAAATAATATCCGCAGAACAGACCGGCAGGTCCGGTACCAATGATCACCGGCCGTTTTCCGGCTGATGTGGGATCTTCCGGACTCATATCTACAGGACACTGATAAGGAAACCGATAAACAAAAGGTTTTACCTGATTGATCTGAGGATTCTTAATCTTCCTGCATACTTTCTCTTCCCGATCTATCTCCACATCAACCACATAACTATAAAAAATATCCGGCTTTTTACGGGCATCTATGGATTGCCTTACGATCACCAGCTTGTTGATCTCAGTTTCTTTGATGTGAAGGCATTCTGCTATTTTTTTTCTTAATGCCTTTTCAACATTCTGTTGACCAACGCGCAGTTTTATTTGATTGATTCTGATCATTGCCTCATTCATCCTTCCCGGCAGCAGCTCTTCCGGCCAGACAACCGCTGGTCCATGCCCACTGCAAATTATACCCGCCGCATCTGCCGTCTACATGAAGCATTTCACCGGCCAGGTATAACCCCGGTACTTTCAATGCTTCCAAGGAGGCTGATACTTCTTTCATACTGACACCGCCTGCACAGATCTGTGCATGATCGTAAGAATGACTTCCGGTTATATGAAGTGTAAATTCCCGACAAAGACGAAACACTGTAAGCAGCTGCTCTTTTCCTGCATCCTTTATCAAAGTATTGGTCTTAAGACCTGCTAATTTTATAAACAGCAGCATCAGCTTCTTATGAAGCATCCCTGTAAAAAAGCTTTCAGCCGTCTCACACCTTCTCCGGGGAATCTCTGCCATCCGCTCTTCCACAAATTGTTTCCACTCTATCCCAGAAAATTCCGGCAGAAAATCTATTTCAGCAATCAGTTCCTTCCCTTTCTGCCTCTTTAACAGCCAATTCACCTGTCCACTCAGCTGAAAAACCGGAATTCCTGAGATACCATACTCTGTAAGCTGTAATCCTCCCTGCTCACTTACAACACACTCCCTGCCATCCCTGATATGTATCTTGGCCTCAGATCGCACACCGGCGATAGCCTTGCAATAATCCTCACGACAATGTAACTGTACCAGTGCAGGCACAACCTCTGTCACCTTAAGCCCCATCTGCTTTGCAAGCTGGTAACCACTGCCGTCGGAGCCGGTTTTGGGAGCCGCCTTACTACCACATGCAAGGATCACATGATCAAAAATTTCTCTATCATCGGGAACTTTAGAATCAGAATTCTGACACTCCCAGCCAATCTCGAAACAACCATCTTTCTTTCTCTTCAAACTGTTGACCCTGGCTTCATACACAACTCTCACACCATGTCGTTCCACTGCCATTCTAAGCACATCCAGAACAGAGGATGCCTGTTCGCTCTTAGGATAGAGATAGCCATTTCTTTCCTTAATCATGAGACCAAGACTGTGAAAAAACGCCTCTGTTTCTCTGATGCCAAATTGTTCCAGACACCTGTCCACAAGCATCGGATTGTCACTGTGATAATCTTCTATGGACAAGGACAAATTTCCCAGATTACATTTACCATTCCCGGTGGCCAAAATCTTCTTGCCCAATCTGTCATTTCTTTCATATATGGTAACACAGGCGCCTTCACGGGCAGCACAGATGGCCGCCGCCATTCCACAGGCGCCTCCTCCTATCACTGCAATATTCTTTCTCATTTTACTTATCTGCCTTTTCCTAACTGCTGTAATTCTCCAGAAAATCATACAGCCTTTCCTCATCCGGCACATACATGACCTGAATGATTTCTTGCTGTAAATCCTCCGGAAGATCTTTGAGCAAAATATCTGTATCCATATAAATAGTAGCCTTGTCCTCCAGATAGACCACCACATAATTGTCCTCTACCTTCAGGTAAAAGCTGCTTCCCGGCTGAACATAATCATAATTCATCTGAACTACCACCTTTTGTGGCGAGAAGGATTTCACCTCAAGGCTTACAAACCCTCTTTCCAACTCGTGCAAAGGCGGTGAAGCTTCATAAAGTTCCATTGCCTCAAGAAACTGCTCTCTGTTCATGCCGATATACTTAGCAGGCAGCTTCCAGGATGTCTCCACTACGGTATCATTCCTTAAATCAGTCTCTTCCAACACATAAGAGGTGCTTGCATTCAGCTTTTGAGTCAGAGCAGATACTTCCTGTTCCTCATGTCTTTCCTGTTCCGATAAGGAAGAACTTGCCGGCTCCTGCTCTGTCAGATAACCTGCCTGGTAAGCCCCAACGTTCTTTTCAGGTGTACCGGTGATCACCTGCCAGTCGTCAGATACACTTTCAGCCTGTCCATCAGACTTTTCTTCCACTATCTGAAAAGTACCGGGATAAAAAATTTTGACACAAGTCACGCCACCTACAAATCCGAGCATGATCAAAGCCACAGGATAAACAAAAAATAACGAAACATATTTCAAACTTTTCATAGCCTACCTCACTGGAAATCTGGATCACTCCCTATCAGTATCGGCTATTTAACAGGTTTTATTCCATTTTTTTCAATTACATTTAAAACAACTCCAAAAGCCTTTCAATGAGTGCACCGCCCGGTATCACCTCCAGCTCCTGTCTGTGAAAATTCTTTAACACAAGCAAGATTACCCAATATACCAAAAGTCCCACCACAAAGGTAAGTATCACTGTAAAAGGATATCCCATATAAGGTGTGAGATATTTTGCCAACAAATAGCAGACCAGTCCAGATGCTGCACACGCTCCTGTGGGAATTGCGATCCAATGCAGTATATCCGGTTTGACACGAAGGTGCCGAAACAGATAAATTCCCGTACTTAGGAACAATATCAAAAGCGCTGCCAGTCCGGCATAGATCAGCCCATCCACGGCAAGCTTCATCACATTGAAAAAGATCACTACACTTACTACAAAAATGATCACATACAGCCCCAGTGCCCCAAACACCATGTTCCATTTCCCCATGTAAAGAAGACATCTTACAAAAAACTGGGAAAGCACTGCAAAGAATATGATGGCCGAACCGATCAGGAACATTTTCCCAAGTTCTCCGGGCGCGCCCTTGGTTCCTTCTATCAAATGATTGATCTGTGTAGATAACACAGTAAAAAACATCACTGGAAACAGAGTTATCACAACTCCCATGTGAAATCCTGCCTCAAAAATTCCCCTCCCATAACGATGTTCTCTCTTACGCATTGCTTTGGCCGTTCCGGCTGCCAGAGAATGCAGCAGGATATCGCCAAATAATATGGGTATCATACATACCACAAGATACTTACCATAATATTTTCCATAACTGATGATCGCCGCCTGTACATCTTCTACACTTCTGACGTAAAACAGGATCCCAAGCCATATGGGAAGACGAACCAGCACATCCTGCAGAATATGGGGACTCATAGCTGCGTACAAACCGCCTACAGCTCCCGAAAAAGTTTCTGTATTCCTTAAACCTTCTGTCTGCTTCTTCAGCGTATTTCTGCTGATAAGATATAGAAAAATCACAAAAACAAGCAGTAACAGCTCTGTTACCGTCACAGCAACAGCCATTCCTGCTGCGCCGTACATAGAAGGAAGCAGATCATTTAACAAAAGGAGTGATACCTTCTCACCGTACTCACGAAACATTCCCACAAACAAAAAGGTAAATCCAAGATATAAAAGGTTCCGCAAAAAAGAAACCACAACAGTAGGCATCTGTATACCGCTTCCCTGGAAAAATCCCAAGAAAATATGAGTCAATACTCTTATCAGCAAGGCCAGCGCCAGAATCCGAAGTGAAAGCATCCCATAAGGAATCAAAAAAACTTTTTCTGCAATAACAGGTGCTAAGAAAAACAACAACAGGCCTCCCAGAACCCCTATGACAGTCTGGAAAATCAACACGCTATGTTTTACTTTCTCACCATTCTTAAACTGACCTTTTGCATATCTGCTTCTAAGCAATCTTCCTAAGGACTCTGACAATCTTCCTGCCAGAAGATCATTAAAGATCATAAACCCTTCCATTGCCACTGCAAAATATGCGATACCATTGTCCCCGATCATTCTGCCAAGGACAAGCCACGTCACCAAGCCAAGCACACTGATAAGTGCCTGAATCTGCTTGCTTTTCACCTCTGTCTGATTCATTTGTAACTACCCTTACCTCTCTTGTATCTTTCTCTACGATTCTCTGGTAATGCCAAGCTTACGCAATACCTGCTCCTGCTTTGCCTCCATTACGGCAGCTTCTTTTGACTCCATATGGTCATAGCCGCTTAAATGAAGCATACTGTGGGCCACAAGGAACGCAAATTCTCTTTTTACACTGTGTCCATAGCTCTCTGCCTGTTCTCGCACCTTGTCCACAGAAATAATAATATCACCCAGAATCAGTTCTCCCGTATCAGGATCAAAATAATCTGCCTCTTGATCTTCATCAATCTCAAATTTCCCGGGTGCCTCAAAGTCAAGATTGGGAAAGGAAAGAACATCTGTGGGACGATCAATCTGCCGAAAATTCCTGTTGTATTCCCAAATTCCATCATTGTCCGTTAAAAGTACATTTAACTGCACTTCATAAGAACACCCTTCCATATCCAGCACTTCCATTGCCACCTGCTCTACAATCTCCTCTACCTCAAAAGGAAACTTTTCATCTGTCTCGTTCTCCACGTA
>JAZRJO010000166.1:0-3750 GCA_045645825.1 Acetatifactor sp.
AGCGTGATGGAGGTGTGAGTTATGAATTTTTTGACAACCGTAGAAGGAAGTTTATTGGAAGGCTTTTATCCCAAGGGATGGGATATGGCAAAGATCGATGCCTGTTGTGAAAAGGGCATGGAAAGGGAAGATTTCTGGAATAAGGATTTCCAGCCCATTGAGTGTGACAATATCAATGATTTTGACACTTTAATGGGACATGAGATCGCATTACAGATTAAGCTGGCTAAGGACGAAGGCAAGAAGCTGGCAATGATCCTGCCGGTAGGTCCTATGGGTATGTATAAGTGGGCTGTGTATTTCCTGACCGCATGGAAGGTGGATTGTAAGCATGTTTACACCTTTAATATGGATGAGTGGTCAGACGCAGAAGGTAATACCCTTTCTTCTGACAATCCGGCATCCTTTGAATATAGTATGAAGCAGGCTTTTTTTGATAAGCTGGGTGAGTTAACTGTTCCCTCAGAGCAGAGAAACTTCGCTACCAAGGAAAATCTTCCTACCTATCCCGGCAAAATCGCTGCATTAAAGGCAGAAGGCGCAAAATTAGTTTTGGTATTCGGTATCGCAAGAATCTGTCACATCGCATTCTGGGACCCACAGTTTGAAGAAGATTATGCTTCTGAGGAAGAATGGAAGGGACCTCCTTACCGCATCGGTGCAAAATTACATCCATTGACTATTGAACAGAACGCACTTACCAGCTTTAAGAGCCGTACCACATTGGTTCCTTGTAGAGCCAATACCATTGGTCCAGGACTCTTCTTGCAGGCAGATTATATCATTGGCGGTGCAGACGGTACATTAGGCAGAGGCATGGGCTGGCAGGGGATGAGCTTCCTGACTACCTTACATTACGGAGCGGATATGAACATCACTTCCACTTATATGCCTACCTTACCGGGAAAGCTGTTCTATCTGAAAGAACTGGCAGGTCCATTGGTAGCTGAATGTAATTAAGGAGGAATCAGATGTATAAAGTATTAGTTATTTCTTGTCATCCGGATGATGTGGAAATTGCCTGTGCGGGTACTTTACTTAAGTGTAAAGAACGCGGCGACAGAGTGGTTGTCTGTCATTTGTGTAGCGGTGACAAGGGACACGAGATTATTATGCCCAAAGAACTTGCAGAAATGCGTGCACAAGAGGCTATCAGAGCAGGTAACTTAGGCGGAATTGAAGTAATGTGGGGCGGATTTGATGATCTAGAGATTTATAGTGATAATAAAAAATCTAGGGACAAGGTGGTAAATATCATTCGTAATGTAAATCCGGACTTTATCATTACCCACGATCCTGAGGATTATATGCCGGATCATAATGCAGTTTCAAAATTGGTATTCGATGCATCCTTTGCAGCAACTTGCCCTCACTATTGCACAGAAGAAAAGGAGGTTGCAAGACTGGTACCCATTTATTATATGGATACCCTCTGTGGTGTGAACTTCAACCCCACAGAGTATGTGGATGTTACAGAGTACATCGATAAAAAGCTGGAAATGTTAAATTGCCACGAATCCCAGATCGTCTGGATGCGGGAGCATGATCATATTGATTTTCCGGATATGGTAAGAACCTGTTGCCGCTATCGTGGATTTCAGTGTGGAGCAGAATATGCGGAAGGCTTTAAGCAATGTCAAGTCTATTTAAAAGGAATAACAAAAAGATTATTGCCATAAGTGATATGCAATATTGAGTGTCTGATTATTTTTATCTACTTTCAAATTGAATGTTATAAAAGTGAAAGAAGGAGAAGAAGTCAATGGAGTATCTTAATAGAAAATTGACAGAAAAAAAGGACCGCCCAATTAAGGTCGTACAGTTCGGAGAAGGCAATTTCCTTCGTGCCTTTGTAGATTACATGATTGATATTGCCAATGAAAAGACAGATTTTAATGGTGATATTGTTTTGATCAAACCTATTGAGTTTGGCAATCTGGAAATGTTCCACAAGCAGGATTGCCGGTATACCGTTTCCTTGAGAGGAAATGTAAATGGGGAAGCAGCAGTATTGAATCGACAGATCGCCAGTGTGGCAGATGCAGTGGATTCCTATACAGAGTATGAAAAATATATGGGACTTGCTGAGATTGAAACCTTACGTTTTGTGGTTTCCAATACCACCGAAGCAGGTATCGTATACGATGATTCTGATCAATTTGAATTGAATCCTCCCAAGACCTTCCCGGGAAAGCTGACTAAGTTCTTGTATCACAGATTTGAAACCTTTCAAGGTGATATGGGCAAAGGTCTGGTAATGCTTCCTGTGGAGCTGATCGATGATAACGGTATTATGTTAAAGAAGTGTGTCATGCAGTTGGTCGAGCTTTGGGGACTGGGTGATGATTTCAAGAATTGGGTAAATGAAGCTTGTATCTTTACTTCCACATTGGTTGATCGTATTGTAACCGGTTATCCCAGAGCAACAGAAGCAGAAGAATGGGAGAAACTGGGATATGAGGACCGTATCATGGTAACCGGGGAGCCCTTTGCACTCTGGGTCATTGAATCGGAAAAGGATATCAGTAAGGAGATTCCTTTGGATCAGGCCATGGCAGATATGCCTGGTATGGATGTGATCTTTACGGATAATCAAAAGCCTTATAAGCAGAGAAAGGTTCGTATCTTAAATGGTGCCCATACCTCCTTTGTGCTGGCAGCTTTTCTGGCAGGTAAGGATATCGTGAGAGATTCCATGCAGGATGACGATATCAGAAACTTTATGTTAAAGACCATTTATGAGGAAGTGATCCCTACCTTAACCCTTCCGGAAGAGGAATTAAAGGCTTTTGCCGGAGAAGTAGTGAATCGTTTCAACAATCCTTATGTGGATCATGCATTGCTTGCAATCTCATTAAACTCTGTTTCCAAGTGGAGAGCAAGATGTATGCCTAGCCTCTTAGGCTATGTGGAAAAGATGGGTAAGCTGCCGGTACATCTGACTTTCTCTCTGGCTGCATTAATGGCATTCTACACCGGTACTGAAATCAGAGGCAAGGCGTTGATTGGTAACAGAGCTGGCCAGGAATACAATATTATGGACGATATGCCTGTGCTGGAGTTCTTCCGCGACAATTGTCAGAAGGATGCAAGAGAATTTGTTTCGTCTTTCCTTGGCCGGGAAGATTTCTTCGGTCAGGATCTGAATGAAGTAGCTGGTTTAACAGATGCAGTAGCAGAGTATCTGGATGATATCAAAGTAAATGGTATGAGGGCGGCATTATGCAAAATTTCTTAAGGATCAATGACAATGATAATGTAATCGTTGCACTGCAGCCAATTCCACAGGGTACGGAGCTGACTCTGGAGGATGGACGTGTAGTATTTGTCTGGGAAGAGATTCCGGCAGGTCACAAGATGGCTGTTGCAGATATTGCGGAAGGTACTCCTGTTATTAAATATGGTTACCGTATCGGCAATGCAAAGGAAGACATCAAGACCGGTGAATGGATCCATACCCACAATGTAAAGACCGCTTTGGGAGATCTGTTAGATTATACATATGAGCCAGTTCCTGTAGAAGAGATTAAGACAGAGGATGCGACTTTTATGGGCTTCACCAGACCGGGCGGCAAAGTAGGTGTCCGCAATGAGATATGGGTTATTCCCACAGTAGGCTGCGTGAACAATGTGGCATCTGCCATTGCAAAGCAGGCCAATGCGTATGTAAAAGGAAGTGTCAGTGAAGTAATTGCATTTCCGCATGCCTATGGCTGTTCTCAAATGGGTGAGGATCAGGAAAATACTCGT
>JAZRJO010000167.1:0-6514 GCA_045645825.1 Acetatifactor sp.
TCCATTATCAGCTTCTATACCGGCTTCAAACAAGTGGATCCTGAAAAGATCACTTTGATCTACACACTGGGCGGTCACAAGAAGGATGCCTTTACCAAAGTAATACTGCCTGGGTCTATCCCCATCATGCTAAGCACCACCAAAGTCAATATCGGTCTTGCACTGGTGGGTGTGATCATCGGTGAGTTTCTTGCTGCAAGACGGGGACTTGGTTACCTGATCATTTACGGCAGTCAGGTCTTCCAGCTGAACATGGTGATCACAAGTATCATCATCCTGTGCATCATGGCATTTGGCTTCTATAAAGGAGTACAATATCTGGAACATTTTATGAAAGTACGTCTGAAAATGTAACTTCAGAAAAAAATGGCTGACAAACGCCAGCCATTCAATACATAATCAATTAATGCAAGTCTCACTACTATTCTGATTTCTTCCTTCAAGCAGTTTTTCTCTGCGTAATTTTCTGAAACAAAAAACACCACCTAAATAGATGATGCTTCTCAAGCTGAAAATGGGACTCGAACCCACGACCCCTTCATTACGAGTGAAGTGCTCTACCGACTGAGCTATTTCAGCACTGTGTTTTCACACGACTTATATATTATATCTTTAAATTGAATTTTTGGCAAGTACTAATTTTGTAAATTATAAATTATTTAAGGTTCTAATTTTGTTAAATACGATGAAAAAAGCATCGTCGCAAGCCTCCTAAATGGTTTCTACACTTTTTAGAGCATCATAAACTCTCAGGATCTCTCCTACACTCCATGCCTGTGCAAAACACCCTTTTGAGGATACCGGATTCTCACCATCATAGATTTCGGGCAGCTGCCCTACGCAGCCTTCGTGCAAAGCAGCTTCCATCACTGCCAACTGTTCTTTTACATAGGATTTGGCTTCTCTGGAATATTCATTTACCTTCATATATGCCAGATAATACCCGCCCAAGGGGAAGGTCCACACGGTTCCCTGGTGGTATGCCAGATCACGATCAAGCTGTGCACCTCCGTAAAATGGGCGAAACTGTGCATCTTCAGGATCCAGTGTGCGTAATCCATAAGGGGTATAAAGCTTGCGAAATACCGTCTCTACCACTTGCTTTTCCTGCTCTTTAGAAAGAAGGGAAAAAGGCAGAGATACAGCCCATATCTGGTTACAGCGAATCTGCTCATCAGCCTCTGTGCCGGAAATCACATCTTTAAGGCATCCTGCTTTTTCATTCCAAAATTTTTTGCAAAAACTTTCCTTGACTCTTTCGGTCAATAATGTAAGAGCTATTTCTTCAACACTTTCCGATAACATTTCCTGAAACTCACTGAGAATCTGCAGTGCATTATACCAATAAGCATTAATCTCAACAGGCTTGCCATGTCTCGGCGTAGGCAGAATATCTTCCACTCGTACATCCATCCAAGTGACCTGATCATCTCCCCGGCCTGCCATGATCAAACCGTCTTCATCCATGTGTATACCAAAGTCGGTTCCGTCATGATACCACTTTATAATTTCCTTCATGACAGGATAAGCTTCTTTGACAAACTTAAGATTCCATGTTTTCCGGTAATATTCATACACTGCAATGATAAATAGCAATGCTGCATCCACTGTGTTATAGCCAGGCGCTTTTCCACCTTCCGGAAAGAGATTCGGCATCAGCCCCTTCTTACAATAAGCCATAAAAGTACGCAAAATACTTTCTGCCGTGCCAAACTGTCCGGTGGAAAGGCAGCATCCCACAAGGGCTATCATGGTATCTCTTCCCCAGTCCTCAAAGAAAGGATAACCGGCCAATATGGTCTTGCCTTTGGTAGATTCACGGTACGAGATAAACTGGTCTGCACTGACTGCCAGTTGACCGGCAATTTCATCTGTGAAGTCCGCCTGTTCTTTCAGTGTCTTCCGATATGCAACGGTTTCGTTTATGATATCTTCCACACGGAGGGAAAGTTTACCGTCGGCATTATCACTCTCTTCACAAAGCTTTTCATTACTATATATGATTTCAAACGTATCTTCAGCCCCTGCGTCTACAGCAAATGAAATCTCATGATTTACCAGTGATCGACCCAATGTCATTTTTCCATCAGCCACATCATCAGCATAATAAAGGGTATCACAAAAGATAGGCTGCAAGATCTTGGTCCGTCCGTTTGTACGGAAAGTTAAGCTTTGCCCGTTGGATGAAATCTTATGATTCTCCACCGTAAAAAGCTGCCCGGAAGAAAGCCGCTCACCCTTTGGTACAAACTGTAGATGGGGTCTTACTGTCAATACTGTTCTTTCTTTGGAACGGTTCTTGATCCGGTATGCAATTCCCAAAGTATTGTGCCCTTGGCGTAATACAATGGTACGTGTCACTTCCACTCCGCCTGCAAGGTAAGTCCATACAGGATAATCTTCGAAGATAAAGCTTGTCTGGTACAGGTATCCTTCTTCTCTTTTGCTGTGAAGCCCAAAATCCTGACTGGATAGATACACCTTCCCGCAGCCGGTTACAAGACGCTCTTCCATCCTATGAATCATATTGTATCTATGATTGGGAGAATGGGTACATGCCATCAATAGTGCCTGATCATTTCTGCTGCATGATCCGATGATGCTGAGAGAGGAGAACCCTCCCAACCCATTGGTCATCAGATAGCAGTTCTCCTCTCCCCGTTCAAAGGTTTTCCAATCCCGTTTACCGTAGAGAAACCTCATTTTCTGTACTCCTTGTTTTTGCAGGCTCTTCCTGCTGCATGATGTCAGAGAGACGGCAACTGATCTTAGTCAGTGCATAAATCTTCTGAATCATCTGTTTGCTCAACATCCTGCTGTCAATACGCCACTTCCAGTTATCACCCAGTGTAGAAGGATGATTGATCCTCGCCTCGCCGCCAAGCCCCAGAAAATCCTGTACCGGTGTAATACAAGTATTGGCGGTACTCATCATGGCAAGACGCACGAAATCCCAATATTTCTCCTCCGCAGGGATATGGGCATTGTTCATATATTCTTCCGCAAATTTCTTACTCTCTTCGTCCAGACCTTGATACCACTGCACTAATGTCTCATTGTCATGGGTACCGGTGTATACCACGCAGTTACGGTCATAGCTGTGCGGCAGATAATCAGACTTTTCCCTGGGATCAAAGGCAAACTCCAGTACCTTCATACCGGGATAACCGCTGTCTTCCAGAAGTTTTTTGACCGAAGGGGTCAAGAATCCAAGATCCTCTGCTATGATCTGCTTTTCTCCCAGCCTTTCGTTAAGGGCACGAAACAGCGCAATGCCCGGTCCCTTCTCCCATTGTCCGTTTACTGCGGTCTCATCGCTGTAAGGAATGCTGTAGTATTCATCAAACCCTCTGAAATGGTCAATTCTGACCACATCATACATTTGGAAGCAATGGTTAAGTCTTCTGCACCACCAATCATAGTCAGTCTGTCTGTGATAATCCCAACGATACAGAGGATTTCCCCACAGCTGTCCATCCTCAGAGAATGCATCGGGAGGACATCCTGCTACTGCAATTGGCAGAAAATCATCATCAAACTGAAATAATTCCGGTGAAGCCCAAGCATCAGAGGAATCAAACGCTACATAGATAGGAATATCTCCAATAATTTGAATTCCATTCTCATTTGCGTACGATTTTAATTTATCCCACTGCTTTTTGAACGTAAACTGCAGAAACTTATAAAATTCAATATCAAAATAGCACTCTCTGCGATAATAATCCAACGCATATCCCCAACGCTTCTTGATGTCTTCTGCCCACTCACTCCAGCCGGCTCCGTCAAATCTTTTCTTCACAGCCATAAATAATGCATAGTCGTCAAGCCAGTAGGCATTATCCTGAATAAAGGCTATAAATTCGGGATTCCCGGCAATGTTACTACGTTCATAAGCCAGTCTTAAGAGGGCAAAACGATTCTCGTACAACTTGCCATAATCGATGTAAGAATCGTTATCTCCAAAATCTGCCTCATCGCATTCATCTTTCGTCAGAACTCCCTCTTCGATCAATTGCTCCAAATCAATAAAATAGGGATTACCAGCAAAAGAAGAGAAGGACTGGTAAGGTGAATCTCCATAGCTGGTAGGTGACAAAGGAAGAATCTGCCAATAACTCTGCCCTGCTTCCTTTAACTGATCTATCCATGTATATGCTTCCTTTGAAAAGCAGCCGATACCATATTTAGAAGGCAGACTTGCCACCGGAAGCAAAATTCCACTTGCTCTTTTCATTTGAATTTTCATTCGAAATAACCCTTTCTCAACTATCTTTTCTTCCTAACATCATACCGCTGCAAGCAGGAATCGTCAAGCATCTGTGGGCAGATAATTTCATTTCCTTGCAGCAATCTGCCACCCTTCCATCTGCGAGAATGACCCACTCACCCGAAGGAACTGTAATATCTGCATCAGTCTCTGCCCCATTATACACTATAAAAAGTTGTTTCCACTGATCTGTTCCGACTTCCCCACACTGAAAACCAACCTGACTTTCTCCTGGTGTATTCTCTACGACGAAATATACCACACCCTCTTTTAGGATCTTTCGTTCAATGATCCTGGCGGCAGCTTCTTTTGATTTATCGCACAATCCGGGAAGCTTTTTACGAAGTCTGATCAGACCTTTATAATATTCCAGTAATTCACCAAACTCTAAAGACTGTTGCCAACGAAGCATATTAATGGCGGGATGGGAACGGTAACTATTTCCATCACCGAACTTGGTCCGGCCAAATTCTTCACCGGCCTGCAGGAACAAATGCCCCTGACAGGTAAAATAGATAAAGGCAGCCAGTTTGTTGGCTTTCAGCACATCTTCGTACTTGGTGGTATAGACAGATGTATCCGTAACAGGATCCATACTTTGACGATACTCATTATTTACACCATATCCCCCATGCATGGACAACACCAGCTTATCCCAGAGCGTAAAATTGTCATGTGCGGATACATAGTTGATGATCTGTCCACAACTCTTGGGTGTAAAAACGTTGGATCCATCGTCGGTTCTTTCCACATCCCTTCCATACCAACCGGATACGGCACCAAGGAGCTTCTTCTCAAGCCCTTTGCCGCCATTGACAAATCCCGGCTGCTCCTCATAAAACACATGCCCTTTGATCACATCTCTGGTATCATCGCTAAACACCGCAATTCCTTCATCCAGATATGCAATGTTACACTTTAGAGCAGCTTTTGTTTCCGATTCCATGGGAGAATCGGAAGCTCTCCAGGGTTCTCCGTAAAGAAGCTTCTCCCCTTTTCCAAATTCCTGATCCAACTCCTTCCTGATACGATTCATCAGTTCTACGGTGAGAAGCCCCATCAAGTCAAAGCGAAATCCGTCAATGTGATATTCCTTTGCCCAATACATGACAGAATCAGCAATGTAATTGTCTGCCATTGCCCGGCCACATGCAATATCATTGCCGCAGGCTGATCCATTTGACAATTTTCCGTCCTCCCATCTTCTGTTATAATAACCGGGAACCATTCTTTCCAACCAAGAATCCGGCCTATAAGTATGGTTATACACCACATCCATGATCACACGGATGCCATTTTGATGAAGGGCCTGAATCATCTCTTTGCACTCTCTGATCCTGACAGTACCATCATGAATATCGGTAGCAAAAGAACCTTCCGGCACGTTATAATTCACCGGATCATATCCCCAGTTAAACTGCTCGTCACTTCCATTTTCATCCAGCCACCCAAAATCATACATGGGAAGCAGATGTACATGTGTGATCCCAAGGGTCTTCAAATACTCCATACAAGTGGGATATTTCCCGTTAGTTCCGGGAACGGTAAATGCCTTATATTTCCCACGATACTTCTTTGGCACGCCACTTTCCGGATCATAGGAGAAATCTTTGATATGGAGTTCATATATAATATTCTCAGTCTGTGCCTTAGGTGCTTTATCCTCTGCAAAGCCCTCCGGGTCAGTTTGCTTTAAATCCACCACCATGCTGCGCATACCGTTACAACCACATGCCACAGCATAGGGATCCGCCGTTCTGATGGTCTCACTATCCCTGTAAACCGTATAATCATAATATGTTCCGTGTAGAGACTGGATGGTCCCCCACTTCCAGACCCCTCTGTCTTCCTGTATCATTTCATAAGAAACATATTCTTCCCCATCATCTGTATGATACAAGTGTAATA
Organism: Acetatifactor sp.; assembly: GCA_045645825.1. Lineage (GTDB taxonomy): Bacteria > Bacillota > Clostridia > Lachnospirales > Lachnospiraceae > Acetatifactor. Next base: position 6,176 of record JAZRJO010000167.1, read on the forward strand.
CTACTCTGTCAGCAAGAGGGCACCATACTTTAAATATAGTGCCCCCCTGTGAGCAGGTTACGCCCAAATCTTTCTCATCATATCTGAACTTCTCATCAAACGCATTGTTGTATTTAACCCTTGACAGCACCTGATACTCCTTCCACATAGCATTTCTGTGTCAGCAAAAACAGAATGGCAATCGGTATTGATATTAACACACAACCTGCATAGAACTGGGTATAGTAATATTCAATGTATTCTTTTTCCAGCATCGTCCATAGACCAATGGCAATGGTATAATAAGGCGTATCATTACCCAGAATAACCTTTGCAAAAATATAATCTACCCAAGGAGCC
>JAZRJO010000168.1:0-1593 GCA_045645825.1 Acetatifactor sp.
GTTCTTTGCCTTTGTGGGTGCGGCGATTGTGATGGTGAAGACTACTGTGTCGCGGGATAGGAAGTGGTATGTGCTGGTGCCGGAATGGATAGCATATCTTTTGCATCTGGGATGTGGACTGTTGTATTTTAAGAATAGCCTGATGGGATTCATGTACTACTAACAGTTCAGCAAGAGATAATATGGGGATGAAAATCGTGCTTGCACGAATTTTCATCCCCATATTATCTCTGAGGGAGCGCCCTCATATGAGCAAAAAGGAGCTACGAAGTAGCGGAAAGCCCCGAAGGGGCGATTTTGCGAATAAGAGGGCGCGGCTGAACGTCACTAGGGCGACAAACGCTACTTCGAAAGCACTTATTTCCGATAGTACTCCACCAGCTTTTTCACTGCCCGGATCACATCCTCCACATCCTCATCCGTAAGCGAATAATACAGCGGAAGACTCATAGCTTGCAAGTAATAACTTTCTGCATTGGGACAAAGCCCCTTCTCATATCCCAGCTTCTCATAATAAGAATGCCAGTAAACCCGCAGGTAATGTACCTGAGCATAAATATTTTCAGCCCGCAGTGCATCAAAGAATTCTCTCCTGTCACAATTTAAGAGCTCTGTACGCAGTCTCAGGATATAAAGGTGTCTGGTAGTATCCGATTCCGGAATCTCTTTCTGTACCTGAATCTGCGGAATTTGAGAAAATGCCTGATCATACTTTTCTACAATTGCTTTCCGCCTTTGTTTAAACGCTTCCAGCTTATCAAGCTGGCTGATCAGAAGGGCTGCCTGAAAATCAGTCATACGATAGTTATACCCCAGATCTACCTGTTCATTATACCAGGCAGCATCAGTAGGATGAACCATCTGATTGCGGTCACGGGTAATGCCGTGGGCATGAGCCAGCACCAGTTTATCATACAGCTCCTTACTGTTGGTAGTGACAGCACCGCCTTCTCCGGCAGTGACAGTCTTTACCGGGTGGAAGCTGAAGGTAGTCATGTCAGCTATACTTCCCACAGGCTGTCCGTTATAGCAGGTACCGATGGAATGGGCGGCATCTTCGATCAGTATCAGGTTGTGTTCCTTGCAAATCTCCCGGATCTTATCAAGCTCCGTGGCCTGTCCTGTGAAATCAACTGCTACCACAGCTTTGGTTCTGGGAGTAATGCAGCGTTTGATAGAATCCGGGTCAATATTGTAAGTTTCCGGATCAATGTCTGCAAAAACAGGGGTTCCGCCACAGTATAATACACAGTTGGCAGAAGCGGCAAAAGTGATGGGAGTAGTGATGACTTCATCCCCCGGGCCAATGCCTGCTGCCATAGCTGCAATGTGAAGGGCGGCCGTACCGTTAGACACAGCCACACAATATTTGGCACCGGTAATTTGACATAGCTTTTCCTCTAACCTCGCAATTTTGGGACCGCAGGTGAGGTAATCGCTTCGAAGTGTCTCAGCTACTGCCTGAATATCCGTTTCGTCAATATATTGTCTTCCATAACTCAAAGGAGTCTTTCTGACGGGGCTGCCGCCATTGATTGCTAATTGTTCCATAATATCCTCGTTAGATTTATTTTATTTAACGTCCAAAGTCGT
>JAZRJO010000169.1:0-3617 GCA_045645825.1 Acetatifactor sp.
ATCCCAATCAGAAAGAGGGGCAGTTATGAACTTGGCTAGCTTGAAAAAGACAATCTATTATCTGCGCAGAAATGGAATTAAAAATACATTTTACGCAATTCTCGAGGGGCTGGAGCAGCAAAAAACCAAAGCCTATCGTTATACTGCACCTGATGACCGCACATTAGTGGCCCAGAGGAACCATGAGTTTACAATAAAACCGCTGTTCAGTATTGTGGTGCCCCTTTACAGAACACCCAAGGAGTATCTGATCGAGATGATAGATTCCGTCTTGGGGCAGACTTATAGCCGGTTTCAGCTGATCTTGGCAGATGCCACCGAGGATGACAGTGTGGAGCGTATTGTGCGGGAGTGGTATGCCACAGAGCTTAGTGTGCCCGGTCAGGCGCAGTCCGGGACCGGCCGGATCCAATACTGCCGATTGGAGCAAAACGGAGGAATTTCAGAGAATAGTAATCAGGCACTTCGATTTGTGACAGGAGAATATGTGGGACTTCTGGATCATGATGATGTGCTGACACCGGATGCTTTGTATGAAATGGCCCTACAGATAGAACGTATGAGTCAGCAGGGCCTGGCTCCGATGCTGTTATATTCTGATGAGGATAAATGCAATCAGGACAGGTCAGCATATTACGAGCCGCATTTTAAGCCGGATTTTAACTTTGACCTGCTGTTGTCCAATAACTATATCTGTCATTTTCTGGTGATGAAAAGAGAATTGCTCCAAAGCCTTGGCTTTCGCAAAGAATATGACGGAGCCCAGGATTTTGATCTGGTGTTGCGTGCCGTAGAACAGATACCGGTGGAGTCGCAGATCGTGCATATTCCCAAGATATTATATCACTGGCGGTGTCATACCGGCTCCACCGCCCAGAATCCCCAAAGCAAGCAATATGCTTATGAAGCCGGAAAAAGAGCCGTGCAGGATATGGCACACAGAATGGGCTGGAAGGCAGAGGCCGTACACCTAAAACATTTAGGCTTCTATGGCTTAAACTATGAGCTCGATATACTTACCGTGCGTAAAGACGTAGGCGCTGTAGGCGGAAAACTTATGCACCGCGGACGCATCGCAGGCGGCGCTTATACCCGTGACGGCGAAGTACTTTACCAGGGCCTAAAAGAAGGTTACAGCGGTTATATGCACAGAGGTATACTGCTTCAGAACGTGGATGCCGTGGATATCAGATCCATCCGTGTAAGCCCCGCCTGCAGAGAACTATTCCGGGAGATAGTCGGTGTGCCTTATACAACTGCTGAAAAGGGCTGTTTTGACTGGAAAGAGTTACCGGAAGGGACTGATTATGTGGCCTTGAGCCTGAAACTGGGAGAGGCCTTACGCAGTGCCGGATATAGAGTTTGTTGGGATCCGTTCGATGATCATCCCGGTTGATAAGAAAGGACAAGATATGGTTAAGGTTACGGTGGTGATTCCGAATTATAATGGAGTTAAGTATATAGGAAATTGTTTGGAGAGCCTTTACCGTTTGAAAGAGCAGGAATTGTTTGAAGTTCTTGTGGTGGATAATGGTTCTGAAGATGGCGGTTTAGAGGTGGTGAAGAAGTATTCCGGTGTGAAGCTGGTGGAGCTTTCCGAGAATACAGGATTTTGTCATGCCGTAAATGTGGGCATCGAAGAGGCACAGACGCCATATGTGATCTTGTTAAATAATGATACCGTGGTACTGGAAGGCTTTGTGAAGGGATTGGTGGATGCCATAGAGCAGGATGAAAAGATGTTTGCGGCAAGCGCCATGATGCTTCAGTGGCAGGATCATGACCGGATCGATGATGCAGGAGACCAATACTGTGTACTGGGCTGGGCCTATGCCAGAGGAAAAGGAAAATCAGCCTCTGACTACCAGAAACCTGCAAAAATATTTGCCGCCTGCGGCGGCGCCTCCATTTACCGCAAAGAGATACTGGACCAAATCGGCTATTTCGATGAAAACCACTTTGCCTATCTGGAAGACATTGACATCTGTTATCGTGCTGCAATTCATGGATACCACTGTTATTATACCCCCGCAGCCAAAGTGCTTCACGCCGGCAGTGCCACCAGCGGCTCCAGATACAATGAATTCAAAACAAGCCACGCTTCCGCCAACAGCATATACCTGATCGGCAAAAACATGCCCCTTTTACAGCTTGTCTGGAACCTCCCCTTCCTACTTCTTGGCTTTTTCATCAAAACCTTATTTTTCTACAAAAAAGGAATGGGCCCCCTTTACTTAGAAGGACTTATAAACGGCTTGCACAAGCTCAAAACCCCTGAAGGAAGAACCCACAAAGTCCCCTTCCAATGGCGCAACCTAGCCCATTATCTGGCAATCCAGGCAAAACTTTACAAGAATACTATCACCCTCATTACGAAACACTAAACCCAAGAAACCCAATATATATACCGCAAAACAAATACAAAAATAAAGGAAAGCCGAAAATAAACCTGCCGGCGGCGCGCCCCTTCTGGCAGTGCTCCCTTTGCGTTCGTTCTGATTCGAACAAATTCTTAAGACAAGTTAAGAATTCGCTTCATAAATTATTAAGTTGCTATTTTTCCGATAATATTGTAGAATATTCGCAGATACTAAGATTAGGTGATGCTTATGATAAAAGATAATCAAAAGGTGCTGAACAGGCTGCACTTGATAATGGATGCAATCATCACCGCAGTCTCCTACGCACTTGCATATTATATTAAATTTTATATTACCAAGCCTGGTCCGGAGCCCGGTGATCTGCCGGCTGTTGATTATTTTCTGGTGCTGATCCTTCTGGTTCCGGTTTACATGGTCCTATACTACTACTGTAACGTGTATACGCCCAAGAGGACTGTGCGCAGGCGTCATGAGATATGGGGCATTATTAAGGCCAACGGCATAGGAATTGTGATCTTTATCCTTGCATTATATGTGATCATGCGTGAGATCAACTTTTCCCGACTGATGATGTTTCTTTTCTTTTGTCTGAATGTAGGACTTACTGCCTGCTCGCGGATTTTGCTTCGTAAGAGTCTGCAGACTATGCGCAGTAAGGGGTATAACCTGAAGCATATACTACTTGTGGGATATTCCAGATCCGCAGAAGAATATATTAACAGACTTCACGACAATCCCCAGTGGGGCTACGTAGTGTGTGGTATCTTGGATGACCATGTGCCCAGAGGTACCGTATACAAGGGTGTGAAGGTGCTTGGTACCATCGGTAATCTGGATTACATTCTTCCGGAAAATAAGATGGATGAAATTGCCATTACCCTATCCTTAAAGGATTACGAGCATCTGGAAAAAATCGTAGACATTTGTGAGAAGTCTGGTGTGCATACGAAGTTCATACCGGATTACAACAGCCTGATCCCTACCCATCCGTACACAGAGGATCTGATGGGACTTCCGGTGATCAATATCCGCTGTGTGCCCTTGACCAATACCATGAATATGCTGTTGAAGCGAGCCATGGATATTGTGGGAGCACTTTTTGGGATTATTATCACATCCCCTATCCTTTTGTTGGCAGCACTTCTGGTGAAATTTACAAGTTCAGGACCGGTGATTTTCAAGCAGGAGAGAGTGGGGCTTCACAACAAGCCGTTCTATATGTATAAATTCCGCAGT
>JAZRJO010000170.1:0-1904 GCA_045645825.1 Acetatifactor sp.
AAATTCTCCGGCATGTAATCCATCCAGTACAGGTATCCGCCCAGTGTATGGAAGGCGCCGCGCACTAAAATACCAAGAATATACCCTTTCATCAGTCCGTTTTTGCTTTTGGCAAACAATCCTGCCAGCCCAAGCCCTGCAAAGGCCAGAATATAGTCACAGCATACCTGGAAAATGGAAAGGACATATGGTTCTTGCAAAAACTGCAAGATACCATAAGCCAGGCCTGTGAGAATACCCACACCGGTACCGTACCAGTAGCTGATCAGACAAATAAACAACATACTGAACAGTGTCACGCTCCCTCCAAAAGGAAAGTTCACGATTCTGATATAAGAGGCTACAAAGGCCAGTGCCATGGCGACTGCACAGAATACAGGTTGCTTTGCGGAAAGCTTTGGTGAACTTTTTTTCTGACCGTAAAGCCAAGCGGCAGAAAGAACCAGCGCAATGATTGCCATAATGCTAAAGGCATAGCCAAGCGTCGTCAGACCACCTTCGGGTGTGACAAAAGTTGAAATAATACACATAAAAAATCCTCCTTCGTTGGCGCGAGGAGGGACTACATCGATAGTTACATGAAGTACGTCTTCATGTAACATATGCTTCCTTACGCCGGTATTACCCGGGTCAAGTAATGAGGGTTAGAGTCCTTAGGAACTCAGTCTCAGCGATGTGCTCCCCTAGCGAGTTATATATTTACAAGAGATACTATACACTTTCTGCAGAGGAATGTCAAGTATTTGTGAGATGTCTGAAAAACCCCCTTTTTCACTTGACATTCCTCCGCGGCAAAGTTAAAATAAATATATCCGTATTAAATTTAAACCAGATGAAAGACGGATACTTTTTTATGTGGAAAAGGATGGAGAGGATATGATTCTAAATCTGTTGCCGGAGACGATGTCGCCGCTCGCAGCCTTCGTTGGGATTCTGTTTGCCTTTGCGGCAACAGTGGCGGCGACTGCGAAATTCAGCAAGTATTTACCCAAAGATGCAGGGCGTGATTTTGCCCATGACGGGAAGAAATCGGCCGGAAAGCCGAGAGGAGCAGGGATTATCTTTGTCCTGGCATTCGTGGCGGCGACACTTTTGTTTGCACCGGTGAATGCGGAGTTGTTGATTTATTTAATTTTGATCGTGATCAGTATGACTACCGGATTTCTGGATGATGCTTCCAGGACGCCATGGGGAGAGTACAAGAAGGGATTTCTGGATTTGTGCGTGGCAGCCATGGTGGCACTTACTTTTTTGAAATATAATACAAATGTGGTGGAGATGGCGCTGTTTGGGGTGGAATTTACATTACAGCCCGTTGTATATGCGTTAGGTGTAGTGGTGTTGGTGTGGGCTTCTGTGAATGTGACCAACTGCTCTGACGGAGTGGATGGGTTGTCCGGTACGCTGACGCTCATCTCCATTATGACGATCTATCTGATCGATATGATAAAAGGTGTGGGAGGGGATTTTGCCTTCCTGATTTTGTTATTTGCAGTATGTATTCTGGGATATCTGTGGTACAATGCCACGCCCAGCCGGTTGATGATGGGAGATGCGGGTTCCCGGGCTATGGGTCTGTTTATCAGTATTGCCATTTTGAAGACGGGATGTCCTTTCTTGTATATTCCGGTGGCGCTAGTGTTGATATTGGATGGTGGTCTGGGGCTTGTGAAGGTGGCTTTGCTTCGGTTTTGTAAGATACATATACTGAAGAATGTGCGCACACCGCTGCATGATCATGTGAGAAAGGTCTGGGATTGGTCCAATACCCAGACAGTGTTCCGTTTTGCAATTATCCAGATCATTCTGGCAGTGGCAGTGATTTATGGGATACAATTGTGAAAGGTAGAGTAAGAGATGTACGATGAGTTGACTCCAAGTGATATTAAGAAAATGGAGCAAGA
>JAZRJO010000171.1:0-2120 GCA_045645825.1 Acetatifactor sp.
CTCCATCAGGCATGCAGCCGCGTTCTCCGGATTCCATTCTTCTGTAATGGTGCGATAGGCCTGTTCTCCCAACTTTCTGCAGCGGCTTCTATCCTGTGCCAGCCATGCGGTCTGCTCAAACAGCCTACTGTGATCCTTATCCCGATAGATCATCCCATTCTCCCCATGACGGATCAGGTACGGCACTGCCCCGATCATATGGTCAGCCACTACCGCACATCCACTGTTCATGGCCTCATTGACCACAGCTCCCCAGCCCTCTCCCCGGTCACTGGTGACCAGGTAAATATCTGCCTGCTCCATCATAGTGCGCACCTTTGCAGGTGAACAGAATCCCGGGAAAGACATACAGTCTGTTACCTTAAGCTCCTTGGCCAGTCTGTGGATTTTTTCCTCCATCTCTCCGCCCCCTGCCATGGTCAGGTGAAATTTGATTCCCTTCTGCTTCAGATAATGGGCGGTACGAACCACCAGCTCCGGATGCTTCCAGTCTATCATCCGGGCAGCCCAGAGTATGGAAATACTACGGTCCTCACCACTTCCTTTGCCTTCCATCAGCTGATTCAGGTCATAATGCTTTGTCTCAGGGAAATAGCCCCAGCGGAACATTTTGTCAGGATAAGCCCTGATGATATGAAAATCATCAGCCACATAAGCTCCCGAACACAGCAGGTAGACCTGTGCATTCCTGTACCTGACGTGGTCCTGGTATTTCTTGCATAAGCCTCTGGGGGATATGGCCTTCCATTGACCTTCTTTATAGAGCCGTTCACTGTATCGGATCACCGGCTTGCCACTCTGAAGCCGCTCTGCTATATAACTTTCATCCTCACAGCCGCCGAATATCACCACATCACTTTGCGCGATCAATGCCTTGCATTTTTCCGGCTCCCTATAATAAAGCTTCAGATACGGCAGATCTTCTGACTGCTGCCAGCCCATACGGACCCGCTCTTCTTCCATGGGTTCTGTCTGGATGAATGTATACTCTACTTCCGGCTGTGCACACATGGCTTTACTGAAGGGCATCTGGTGATGATTGATGTAGTTGGACACAAATGTAATTTTCATTTTGCACCTATTTTTGCATAAATATCTAGCAATCTCTTGTAGTTTTCTTCCTTATTATGGGTTTGTTTTGCATGATTTCTTGCGTTTTCGCAATAATTCTTGCGTGCCTCCGGATCTGACCACATCCGTATCACAGCATCAGCCAGGTTCTGCACGATACCGTCCAGCTCCTTCTCTTCCCTCTCGTAATCTATGTGATCATAGTCCGTAAACGTCTGCTTTTTGGCAAATCCCCGAAACAGAATACCATCTTCTCCATCCCGGAAGATGCTTGCAATGCCTCCCACGTCCGCACTGACACAGGGCACACCCAGCAGCATGGCCTCACCCAGAGAATTGGGGGAATTCTCCATACTGGAGCAGCACAGGAATAATCCGGCTTTCAGGTACTGTTCCTTCATCTGCTCTGCGGTCAGGCTTCCCAAGAAGGTTACTACATCCTGCAGCTCATACTTCCTGAGGATACTGCGAAGGTACTTACCATATGCGGATATCTTGATCTTATCCTTGAGTGTATGGTAATTTACCAGACTGTTTCCCGCCACATGCACTGTCACATCCGGGTACTTGCTGCGGATGATGGGCAATGCCAACAGCAGATAGTGCAGACCCTTTAACGGATAATCTCCCTGACTTACAAATATCCTGTGAGGATTGCTATTTTGGGGGCTCCATTGATCATGGTAAAAATCCGGCCTCAATGTTTCATTCATCACAAAATATTCTGCCGATTCATTCCAAAATTTACTGTAAAAAGCATCCCAATGGGTACGTCCTGTAATGTTTCCTGCATTGCGGATGGCTTCTATCTCTCTTTGCCCTCTAATTACATACTTTTTCTGTTGCTTCAGCATCCTGTCCTTCTTCAGAAGATCCCGGAAGGTCACACTGCGGATCACCTTCACCGAAAGATTGGCCATATAAGCTCCGGCATAGACAGAGCACAGCCCCTGAATACCGATGAGCAGCTTATCTTTATCCGGGCAGACCCTGGATACGGCCAGCGTATGTCCAAACTCTGTGCCGAAACAGTGTACCACATCCGGCCG
>JAZRJO010000172.1:0-12160 GCA_045645825.1 Acetatifactor sp.
GGAAAAGGGAGAACCCGTTACCTTAAATGCAGCCAACAACTGGACCCACGAGTGGAAAGAGCTCACCAAATACAGAGTTGGTAAAGTGGGAGAATTGGTAGTATATGAAGTAGAGGAAGTAAATGTTCCTGAAAATTATGAAGATACAACCGTTAAAGCAGTTACCGAAACAATCAACAGCTTTACCATCACCAACACCCACAAACCTTTCGAAACCGAAGTGAAGGTAACAAAGGTTTGGGACGATGATAACAACCGAGATAATGTCCGTCCGGACGAAATCCAAGTACAGTTGTACGCAGACGGAGTGGCCAAGGGACAGCCGGTTACCTTACGCAAGGACAACTGGACCTACACCTGGAAAAACCTTCCGGTAAACAAGAAAGGTGAAAACGGCGAAAACGGCATAGCCATCGTATATACCGTAGATGAACTTGGAATAGAAGAACTGGCCGAGATCGGTTACACCAAAGAAGAAATAGAAGGTGATGCAACCACAGGCTTTACCATAACTAACACCCGAAAGATTGATAAAACAGAAGTATCGGTACAGAAGATCTGGGATGACAAAGAAAATAAATTTGAACTTCGTCCCGATAGTATCCGAGTACAGTTGTACAAATACAATGATAAAGACCAGATAGTTCTCGTAGAAAATGCAGTGACAGTGACCTTAGACGAAACCAACGGCTGGAAGCATACCTTTACAGATCTTCCGGTAAATGAAAAAGGCAAACAAGGTGTTGCCATTAGATACACCGTAAAAGAAGTGGAGACACCGGAATACTACGAGTCAAACGTAACAAAGAATGAAACAAACGGCAAAGGTTACAGCTTCACCATCACCAACAAACTGCTGAGAACCTCACTGACACTGACTAAGCGTATCGATCAGGCTGATTTGCAGACTGCGGAGACTGCCACCGCGATCTTCCGATACCTAATCACCGGTCCTGAGAACTATCGCGCAAACGTGACCATTAATTTCGAGAATGGAACCGTTAAGGTAGACGGCGTGGTACAGAGTACAGATGATGATCTTAGTGATAACATCGGATTTGACAAAGAAGGATTGACTGTGACTCTTGAGAATCTGCAGTCCGGGGATTACACCATCACAGAGTATGCAGCAAGAGGATATCAGCTGGTACAGATGGACATTACAGATGCAGGAGCACCCGAGGCCTCTGCCACAGCCATCAATGGTGTACAGAACAAGCTGACAGTAACCACCACAGTAGATAACCCCGCAGAGGCTTACTACTGGAACCGTTACAAAGCACCCAATGATTACACAGCAGTGAACAGATTCAGTGTAGATGCCAATGGAAATTTAGGCATCAGCATAAAAAGACAGTAGGAAGGAGTGTTAGGCTATGAAAAATAAAAAGAATTGGATCAAGTTTACCGTTTCATTTGCGGCACTCCTGTTAGGTTTTGTGATGATCAAGACAACGCTCAGTTATCTGTCAGACACTACCGTATCCAAGACCAATGAATTTTCCATCGGCTCTGTGGAAACAGAGCTGCTGGAACCGGAGTTTCGACTGGAAGGAACCAAGATCAGCAAGAACCCTTACATCACCAACGTAGGCAATGTAGATTGTATCGTGAGAATGAAGGTGGAGATCTTCCCGGAGGAAATCGAAGTTCCCCTTGCCGAGAACCCCAGCTGCCAGGTAGTAAATGGTGAGCAGGCAGGCATGGACGCAGTGATGAGCAGCGAAAAAGCAACTGATCTTTGGAATCTGGGATATCGTTTCTGGCTGAACTTCAATACCAACGCAGCACAGAAATCCTCCTGGGTATACAATAAAGAAGATGGTTTCTGGTACTACCAGGATGTACTTTCTCCCGCAGAGGACACCTCAGAGCTTTTCTCAGAAGTGAAATGGCTGATCATCGAAAATGATCGACTGAAGGATGTTCAGGATTTTGATATTTACCTGAAGAAGGAAGCTACCTACGCAGTTTACTATGAGGAAAACGGCACAGAGCATTCCGGTATGAAGAATGGTGAATACGACCAGACAGAAGCAATGGCAGTCTGGGAAGCAATGGAAGATGCAGGCAAAATCTTTTAAGGGAGGAGAAAGCATATGAAAAAGAATCAATTGATCACAACAATCGTAGCAACAGCCCTGGTAGCCGTGATCGGTGTAGGCGCAACGCTGGCGTACTTTACAGACAGTGACGAAGCAAAGAATGTGCTGACTCTCGGAGCTGTAGATATTGAACTGGATGAACCCAATTACAAAGGTGACGAAGCGTATGAGAGTATCGTTCCCGGAGATGTGATTGTGAAGGATCCCATCATTACCCTGGCTTCCGGATCGGAAGATGCCTATGTGAGAATGAGACTTGACATCGATATCAAGAAGCTGATATTTGATGTAAGCGGTAATGATGTGGTGGATGAGGCAGAGCTGGAGGTGGATCTGGAGGCAGCAGCCATCAAGGATCTGATGGCTGGCACCGCAGACACGGAAGGTCTGATAGCACAGATCGAAGCCAACGGCTGGTACTACAATGAGGCAGACGGATACTACTACTTTAGTAAGAAGCTGACACAGGATAACCCGGAAGCATTATTCTTTACACAGGTAAACCTTCCTTTCATCTGGGGCAACAAGATGGCAGATACCATCATCCGTGTAAATGTTTTTGCAGAGGCCATTCAGGCTGACAATTATACTCCGGTTAAGACAACCGTCCCTGTAGGTGGTGCAGACAAAGAAATGATCACAGGCTGGACATTTTCCGATGGCACTCCTATCACAGGAGAGTACATTGAGAAATACGAAGCAGGTACTAATTAACCGGTTGTCGGGCATGGAGGAAGCAATATGAAGAAGAAAATAATTATCGTTGCGTTAGCAGGAATGTTAGCAGCAACTACAATGATCGGTGGCTCTCTTGCCTACTTCAATGCGGAAGGAACCAAGGTACAGCAGCAGATCAATACCATGACACTTAGTGTTCAGCTTCATGATGTGGTGTTAGATGCCGAAGGCAAAGAGACTGGTGTAAAACCGGTGGAAGGTCCCATCTATGTGGAACGGGTGATGCCGGGAGAAGTGGTGGATAAGACCATGAGGGTACATAACCCTGAGGAAGTAACGGAGTATGTAAGAGTTTCCATTCGTAAGTATTGGACCAAGACATCCGGGGACAGTGTGGTAAAACTTCCTGAGAAGGATGCAGCAGCAATTACTTTGCACCCTGTCAACACTGATACGGCAGAGCGTGAGAGATGGATTGTAGTAAAAGAAACAGATGAGCACATCATCCTTTACTACACCAAGCCTCTAGAAGAAGGTGAAAACACCAAGAATTTCATGGATCAGATTGCCATATCAGAGAAGTTGAGGAATGAATATGCAGGCTTGGGAGTGGCCCTGGAATTTAAAACAGAAGGTGTTCAGATTTTTGCAGCCAAAGATGCTTTTTTATCTGAATGGGGCGTGATGCCTGTCATTGATGAGGATGGTTACATCCTGGAAATCGCAGAATAGGAGGAGATTAAGATGAAGAAAAGATTAAAAATTCTTTGTTTAATTTGTATTGCTGTGCTCAGTCTTCCTATGGTGGTGTGTGCTGAAGCGACACCCAAAGCGACATTTGATGGCAGTGCTGAGATTAAATATAACTATGATGATACCACCAATTTCGGTGATGGATTTGTGAATATGATGCCCGGTGAGACACGTTCACAGGATATTATTCTTGAGAACACCAGTGAGGAGATCGTAGATTTTTACATGAAAACAGAGATTCTCAAGACTTTTGAGGAAGTAAAGAAGACTTCCGGTGCGGCTTATCAGGTAATGCTGTCAGTCACGGGTCCCCAGGGTTCCCAAGTGATCTACGGCGGTTCTGAGGATGACGGCAGCAGCCGAATCGGTGCAGACGAACAGGGTCTGGGAAACTTGAACGACAGCATGAGTGATTGGTTTAAGGTAGCAACTTTGGGTTACATGCAGCAGGCTACCATTACCATGCATGTGGCTCTGGATGGTGAGTCCCATACCAATTCTTATCAGAATGCACAGGGAACCTTCCAGTTTGAGTTTAAAGCAGGATATGAAGATGAAGATAATGTAGTAACCATTTTCGAACAGTTGGAAGATGTGATAGTGAACCAGATCGTATACACAAATGGAGTAAAGACCGGAGACAATGCAGTACCGCTTCTGCTGGCAGGCGGAATTGGAATCTGTGTGGTACTACTGATCGTGGTGCTAATTCTTAAGAAGAAAGAGAAGGAGGGTGTGGAATGAATATCCGAATTAAAAATCGTATTAAAGCAGTTCCCATGCTGGCAATAGTTTTCTTTGCCCTTCTGATCTCACCTTTGCAAGTAAATGCTGCATCGGCCAAGGAATATACCGTTACCTACAGACCCGGTAATATTGCAAAGTTCTCAGATGCCCTTGTACAGAGATATGAGGATAGTTATGGTGAAGATAAAGTATCCGTTAGTCAGGCTACAGGAAGTATATCCATCACAGTTCCTGCCGGAAGCTACTATCCGGAAGCACCTCAGGCAACAGATATCGTTCTTGATGTGGAACACCAGGGGCGTTATTATGTGACCACCGGCTGGATTCCCACAGAAGAGACTGTGATGCAGGACGATGACTATGTAGTAGACTACGCAGCACTGGTAGATGCAGTAAATTACACCATCCGCTATGTGGATGCAGCCAGCGGAATGGATCTAGTGACACCTACCATGACACAGGGAAATGCAGCAGATGTGATAACATCCACTGCAAAGGTAATTCAGGGTTATGAGTGGGATGCTTACTTAAAGCAAATGATACTGGAGAAGGGGAAAGAGAATGTTTTAACATTCTATTATACTTATGTAGCACACCCTAAATACGAAACCGTTTATCTGGAAGGCGAGACCATCTACAACGTAATTACCCTTCCCGGCAGAGAGATTCCTACTCAAGGCGGTCAGGGAAACCAGGGCAGTCAGGGAACCGACGATGAAGGCGGCCAGGGGGGCCAAGGTGGTCAGGGAACCGACGATGACGGCGATCAAGGTGGCCAGGGAACCGGCGGTCAAGGAAACCAAGGCGGTGAAGGAACCGGCAATGAAGGCAACCAGGGGGGTGAAGGAACCGGCAGCGAAAACAATCAGGGCAACCAGGGTGGCAATGGTGAAGAAATCATTGAAGAAGAACCTGTTCCTTTGGCACAGTTCTTGAAAGAGAATGGCGTAAAAGTCGGACTTCTCACAAGTGGAATCGCAGCATTGGGTGCTTTGCTGGCAACAACAGCATACCAGATGAAGAAAAATAAGAAAACCGAAGAGGAATAACTTTAACAAGTAAAATAAAAAATTACAGAACATAAAACCAATGAAAAAGTAATGTTTTCTTTAATGCCCAAAGGTGTATAGTTAACTTACAATAAGAAAAACAACCGGAAAACATACACTGGATGAAGCAAATGAAACAATGAAAAAAGAGAGGACATGAATTATGATTAACAAGAAATTAGTTACAACAGTAGTAGCGGCTGCTTTGGTTGCAGTAGTAGGAATCGGATCCACCCTGGCATATCTGCAGGATGAGACAGAAGGAACCACCAACACATTTACTATCGGCGATGTAAAAATTGATTTAGATGAGCCTACATGGAATCCTGAGAACGGTAATGATATGCTTCCCGGTGCAACTGTAGCAAAGAATCCTATTGTTACCAACGTAGGACAGACAGAGGCATTTATCGGTGTCAGAATAGATGGAATGAAAGAAGTTACAGATCGGGGATTTATAGTAAAATCTGACAAGAACGATGTTGTTCTGGATGCAGTTTATGAAAATAAGGAGTTGACAGATTCCAGCAAAATATTTGCATGGAACCCGAGTTACACTCTGGTAGACAAAACGGGTGCAGTTGTAACAGCCGGCGAAGATACTGTTCTGACAGTGGCAGAGTTGACAGAGTTGGTAAATATAAACGGTGATGTTTTATTCTTCGCTTATAATAGTCCGATTGTAGCAGGTGCACAGACCCAGTCCCTTTTTGATACTGTAAAGCTTGACACAGATGTTCCGGGAGCATCTAGTGCCTATACGATCGTAAAACATTTTGTGGATGAAAATGGCACTATTCTGGTTGAGGATGAGGAGACAGGTCTGATCAAGGGAATACCTGCAAAGGACGGAGACCAGTACAAATACAAATTCACAATCAAAGAAGCAACTGACAATAAAGTATATGATACATACGATGATGCAAAGAAAGCTATCGATGCAATGGAAGCAAAAGATACAACAGCAACATATGAGTTCAATATGATCGTGAAAGCAGCTGCCATCCAGTCCACCAACCAAAGCGATAATAGCTGGGCAGAAGTAACACATTGGTATCCTGAATTGCCGGCATCTTTCCTGAAGATCAATGCTCCTCAGGGAGATTTGGACTAATATAAGGAGGATATAGTATTATGAAGAAAAGAAATCTTATTACATGCGTAGTTGCACTGGTACTTGTAGCAGCACTGGGCATCGGTGCAACCCTTGCATACTTAACTGACAGTGACACTGCGAAAAACACATTTACTACAGGCAATGTAAAGATCGATCTGGTAGAGCCCGGTTGGGATGATGAAAAAGCTCAGGATTTGGAGCCCGGCGATATCATCGCAAAAGATCCTGCAGTAGTTAATACCGGTAAGAACGATGCCTACATGATGATCAAAGTAGAAGGCGTTAATGCAATGAGAGAACAAAAGTTTGAAGTATACTTTGATGCAGCCAACTGGGTACTGGTTGATGCAACTGGTAAGGCTAAGGATATTGAAGCTCTCAAAGTGAAAGCAGAAGATTCCGAGACCAATAAAGATGAAGTGCAGCTGGTTGATGGTTACTACGTATATAACGGAACCGTGAAAGCAACCGAAGCAACCACTCCTCTTTTCACGGAAGTATATTACACCACAAAAGCAGTTGGCGCTGATTTCGGCGAGTATCTTATCAAGGGTATGCTGAATGATGATAAGAACGGTGTAAGCCACTATGAAATCTGGGATGCAGAAGGCAAGAACCAGATCGCTCTGACCGACAAAGAAAACAAGTTTGCTTCTTACGATGAAGCAGCTGACTACATCGTGGCAGAAGATGGTCTGAACGCAGCAGCAACCACTACATACACCTTCGATTTGGATGTTACCGGATATGGTATCCAGGCCCAGAACATTACTTTTGAAAAAGATGGCGTTTTCGCATGGGTTGTAACCTTACTGAATCCGTAATCTTATTACAAAGGATAAATAAATGATAATAATATAGGGGTTATCGGGAATTAGATAGTCCTCAAATGGGGAGATTGTAGTTCAAACGAATTGCAATCTCCCCGAAATTTTGGTTCTTTGTCAATAGTTGGGATGGCATCTTTTGGAATGCTGCCCCATTATAGCTGCCGCTGCATCTGCTCCTGATGTTGTGCAAAGTTTAAAGCAGTCTCTCTTGTGATCACGCCTTCTTTATAGAGTCCCAGAATAGCCTGATCCATGGAAATCATACCCTCCGCTTTCCCGGATGAGATGGCGTTGTCAATCTGGTGGTTCTTATTATCCCGAATCATGCCGCGAATGGCGTTGTTCATGTGCATGATTTCAAATGCCGGAATCATATTATCGTTCTTGTCCGGCAACATTTGCTGTGATACCACAGTGCGCAGCACAGTGGACAGTTGTAATCGAATCTGAGCCTGATGGGAGCCGGAGAAGCAGTCTATGATGCGGTCAATGGCATTTACCGTGCCGTTGGTGTGCAGGGTTGCAATGACGGTGTGACCTGTCTCTGCTGCAGTAATGGCAGTGCGGATGGTTTCTGCATCCCGCATTTCGCCTAACAGGATCACATCGGGAGCCTGGCGCAGGCAGGAACGCAGGGCAGACAGGTAATTGGCAGTGTCGATGGCAATCTCTCTCTGACTGATAATACTCTTATCATTGCGATGCAGGAATTCGATAGGATCTTCTAAAGTGATGATGTGACAGTCTCTGGTATGGTTGATGCGGTCGATGATGCAGGCTTGTGTAGTGGATTTGCCGCTGCCTGCGGTGCCGGTGACCAGAATCAGACCGTGCTGGGTGTCAGCCAGATCCATTACCTGAGGAGGAATATGAATATCCTGCCATGCCGGGATGTCGAATGATACCAGGCGAACCACGGCTGCCAGAGATCCTCGCTGCTTGTATGCATTTACCCGAAAGCGTGCCAGTCCCGGTACGGAGAAGGAGAAATCATCGTCACCGGTTTCTACAAAAGTGTCCATGGAACGATCTGCAAGGGTATAAAGATTGCTGATCAGTTTCTTGGTGTCCGGAGGGAGCAGTCTGGAGTCGCCCATGGGGCGGATGCGCCCCTCTTTTTTCTCGCTGATCGGACCGCCCGCGATAAGAAAGAGATCCGAAGCCTGATCAGCTACTGCCTGTTCTAAGTATGAAGTTAAATCTGTCAGTAAATCAGCCATAAAATTGTCGCCTTTCATGTTCATTTATCAGTTCGTGCCTGCCACCGAAGGACAGTCCAATTCTCTCCATTTTTCTCTACCTGCACTTCCAGAACCTGGGTGTCAGAAATTCTACACTGATAAGAATAAATATTGTTTTCTACTGTCACACCACCCGGCAGAGAATTTTCACGCAAACGGCTAAAAATTTGCTCAGCCTTAAGGTCAGCCTCATAGTAATCCGTAACTGCTTCGATGGAAGCATTGTTCAGCCGATCATCAGCCTGGGCGGTACTAAGGCTAATCAGAGAAAAGATGGTAAGGCACAATACTGCAAAGATTACTAAGAGGGAACTACTTCCTATCATAGAGGGTGTAGAGGTATTACGTTTTTTCATGCTGCACCTCCTGCCATGCTACGGTGATTTCAAAGAGTATGTCATTGTGGTAAAAGCCACGGATTGTTGCAGATGCCAGATAGGGATCGGTGTCTGCAAGGGGTATGATCTGCAGATGCCAGGCTGCCTGTTCCTCCCATTCCTTATCGTTGATTATGTAATTGCCCTTTTCGTCCGGGTGGCCGCCCAATGTTTTGATCACTGCCTCATAGTCACCATGGGTGCTTTTTAAAAGTTCTGCTGCATTTTGTGCTGCCAGAATTCCATGGACTTTGGCCTCTTGCCTGTGTGACAGTCCATTGGCATGGGCAAAAGCCTGAAGACATGCTGAGGCTGCCAGGGCAAAGACCAGAATCATCACCAATAGTTCCATCAGAGCCAAAGGATATTTGCTTTTTTCATTGCTTATCATAAGAACCCTCCTTTTCGCTGCGCAAATGCAGCAGTACTGTCTCAGAGGAAGCATTCGGATAGGTAATGGTGATGGTCAGCAGTTTTTCGGTAAGATGAAACTGCAGGTCTTTCAATTTCAGGATTTTTTCACCGGCCTCAGGGGTAAAAACCATATTCGCTTCAGAAAATAGCTCTCGCAGATAACCATCATGACAATAGATACGAGTATAATAGGTTTTATCATCCAATGTTTCACATAAAAAAAGAGTATCTTTTTCTGCAAATGTATCCACGAAGACACCGTCAGTCACGTCATTCTGACGTATGCGGGTGGTGAGATATTGGACAATGGTACGGTGCTCAAAAGCGGCTTGATCACGATTGGTAAATGTATGGTATCCATCTGCGCCGATCAGTAGGACTGTTACGATACAGGTGGTGAAAATCATGAATAGCAGCAGTGGCGCCACAAAACATATGCTATTTCTTTTTCCTTGTTCTTTCATCTTATCTTTCCAATACTGTGATATCGGGCATCAGGTTTGATGCGATCATTTCGTACTTTACTGCGTACAGTTTCGGGTTGATCCGGATGCCATAATGTGCCTCCAGATAGGCCAAATCCTCCGGGTAACGTCCTTCCGCCGCGAAACACGCTACGCAAGCCCGGGTCAGAGCGTTCTCCAGCTGTTGTTTGCCTGAGTCGGAATGTTCAATTTTTAAATTAGACAGGCAAGCCAGAAAAAACAACAAAGCGCCCAAAGCCAATAATTGTTGAAGGATTGATAACGGATGATGTCTTTTTTCCTTTATTAGTCTCATATATTCACCCGATTGCTTTCATAATATGCATAAGCGGTAACATTACAGACAGAAGGATGGCACCCACCAACAAAGAGGTGATCAGTACAAGAGCAGGCTCGATGGCAGAGATGTTTCTCTCCAACGCTTCGCCGGCATCTTCGGACAGTCGCTCAGCGATTTCCGCCATTACCTCATCTCCTTTTCCTGCCTGCATTCCCAGAGTTAACATTCGACAGGCAGATAAAGGCAACATACCGGACTCACCTAATGCTGCGGCCAGATCTACTCCGGCGGATAAGCGTTTATGGCAGATTTCACAGCGGTTGATAGCTGTGGGATGATCCTTCAACAATGCACCAGCCAGCATCACCCCTTCTTCCAAAGCCAAACCACTTTGAAAAGCCAAGGAAAGTGCCTGAGCAAACCGTGCATCATTTACTTTGCGAAAAACGCCTCTGTCACCTAATTTACGATTGCAGAAGGCTGCCACTTGACTTCGCAGTGTGGGGGATAAAGAAAATACAGTAGCCACTCCGAACAATAGCAAAAGCAATGGTACCAGAACCGGCAACATCTTACCCAGTCCCTTACCTAGTGCCAGAAGGCTACCTGCAAATCCTATGAGGCTTCCGCCCAGGGAGGTATATACGTCATCAAAAACCGGCAAAACTTGCGTCAGAAGCACCACAATGACCACCAGCATCATCAAAAGCAAAACGCAAGGATAAGTCAGTGTACTGCGCAACCGCCGGTTCATCCGATGCTGTTCTTCATAATAACGGCTGAGGGCAAACAATGTTTCTTCCGTACGTCCTACCTGTTCTCCTACAGCCAACAAGCCGGTGACATAAGTAGGAAAGCAGCCTGCTTGTGAGAAAGCCTGACAAAGAAGGTTTCCTTTTTCCACTTCCTTAGCCAGAGTTGACAACAGATCACCCAAAGGAGAAGCTTTTCCTTCCTCCCACAGGAGGTACAGACCGTCACCAAGTCCCATTCCGGCCTGCATCAACAATCCAAGCTGTTTACACAAATCTGCAATTTCCAGTTCTGATAGGTTCTTTTGCTTCATAAGTCACCTTCTTTGGCCAAATTAATATATATATTTCGTTGTATAATTGGCACCGTTTCCAATAAATTCCATGGCGTCAGAATCGTCTCGATTGCCTGAGGCAAAGGTGGGATCCATTCGTTGCCAGCTGGTGCCATCAAAGAATACGGCGCCATCCACCCAACCGGTCTTTTCAGACCACACGCTGATCCAGGCATGATATACTTCACCTGCATACCCCACCACAAGCTTACAGGGAACGCCAAGGGAACGCAACATACCGGTCATCAGGGAGGCATAATCAAAACAGATGCCCTTTTTATTTGCAAGGACGGTATCCAAATCCGGCAGGTAACCGGAGGTTATACTGGCGGATTTTTTCTTATCGTACTTAATATTGTCTACCACATAATTGTAAATGAGTTCTACTTTTTCCAATATGTCATCGGTATGACCGGCCAGAGAAGCAGCTGTTTCCATGGTGGCGGTAGCGTTTTCGTAATTTACATATTGATTGGGGCGTATAAAAGGTGCAAATTCATCTTTCAGAGCCACCGTCATATTAGTGGATAATATCAGGGCATAACGATTATCTTCTATATTTTCATACACATTCACCTGATATTCACCGTTTCCGTCAGATAATGGAAAGACGGTCCACTCACCAGGCATCAGATTGTAGGTATATGTAGTATTCGGTCCCTGTACCTTGGCCTTTAACCGCTTGGAAGTGTGGGCGGTGAACTGAACCATCACATACCCATCCTCGGTATGGGAGTAATCAATGGAACCATATTGGTTTGAGGCCACTGCTATACCTGAGGCTTTGGGCTTGAGGAGGAGAATTTGTGCAGGCTTTAGATCTTCCTTTAATGCGTCTGCTTCGTCAAACATGTCATAATTGACACGATTTTCAGCAGAATTTGCATCCGGACTTTTATATTTCCTGCGTCCCATTGTCAGAAATAGAACAAGAATTATAATAAATAGTATAACGAGAATGATAATTAAATAGAGCAGAACTTTTTTCTTGCGCATA
>JAZRJO010000173.1:0-2554 GCA_045645825.1 Acetatifactor sp.
CTCTCAGATCTACACTGCACCAGATAGGTGCCTTCTCTATTTCTTTACATGGCCATTCTCTCTCCGGATATTCCACCACCGGATTCTTACGATATCTTTTATAATTCAACATGATTTCATTACTCCTTTTCCTCTTGCAAAATGGACTGTTACAAACGGCTCTTATTCTCCAAGACCTGCTTCTACTGCTGCAACCAAAATCTTCAGAGCTTCCTCCTCATCTTCTCCCTCGCAGACCAATTCAATCTCGTCACCACTTTTGACACAAGCCCCCAACACACTCAGAACGCTCTTGGCATTCGCTATGCTATCCCTGAAGGTAAACGTAACAAGCGATTTAAACTGCATTGCTTCTTTACATAGTATACCTGCAGGCCTTAGGTGAAGCCCTGTGGGATTATTAATGACTACCTTCTGGCTGACCATATGCCTTATCCTCCAAACCTTTCTTATGCAAAATCCAACTGTTAATAACTTAGACTTTTATCACTGTCATTAACTATAGCACGATTGCCAAGCAATCTCAACCCATTTTATAAAATTATTCTTCTAATGCTTCATCCGTTTCTTTTAAGATCGAAAAAGTTACCCTTGCTTCTACCGGGACACTGACCTCTACAGCTTCCGACAATCCCATTTTTACCGGAATGTAGTAGCTTTCAACCTTCAGCGCTTCCAATTCCTGTTCCGACATCCAGGCCTGTACATCTACTGTACCGTAAAGATTGGCTTCTCTGATACTTGATATATCTCTGTTCAGTCCCTGTACCCGCAGATCATAAACAAGATATGGTTCTTCTATTACAGCCTTCCACCCTTCAGGCACATTGATGATCGCAATATTCTCAGCCAGCACTTTTAGATCCAGACTAACCAAAGGTTCAATGTATGCTGTGATCTGCACAACACCATTACCCCCATCTTTCGCAATCTGTACATTTGAAGGCAGATAATTCTTCAGATTTATCTGCTTTACCAGATTATCACTTAAACCGGTCATGTCAAGCTCCCAGGTTGGTATCTTAACACTGTTCACACTGAATAATGCAGCATCGGTGCCAACAATTTTCACATTCTCTACATCACACTCTACATCACCTGTAAACCGATAACCTTCTGCCACTTCACCTGTAACTTCATATTCAACAGGAACCGTCTTGGTGCCTAAGACGGTGACCGTTGTCTTAATGCTGTTTATATTTTTCTGTACCAGATTGGTATCCAGAAGATTATTATCTTTATCATATAGCCTGATCACTTCTGTAGTAGAGATATCGGTATCAGTACCTGATACGTCCACATTGACAGCTGCATAACTGACCATTTCCACCTTGCTCTTACCACCGGTAATGGTAATACGGTTCTGCTCTGTCTTAGCACTGCCAAGCTGATGATCCTTGGCAACTTCGCCGATGATATTAACATTCACAGGAATACTTCTGGATATCTTCTCTTCCACAAACAGCTTCAGCTGGGCATTTCCAACCGCACTGATCTCCAGAGCACTTTCATATTGATTGCCCACACTAAGTTCTATATCTATGACATCGGACATATTCTTCTCAGAGAAGTCTGCAATGGCGATGATAGAGTCTTTATTCACCTCACCCAATACAGTCTTGGGACCTTTTACCGTAACCTGCTTCACCACATCCGTGCCATCTAACACTTCATATACCAATCCCTGATCAGTGATCAGATCCGTGTTCAAGAATTGCACCTTAATATTTGTAAATGTTTCTTCCTCAGGAGGATCATCAATATAAATCACCACAAACCACAGACCAAACGCAGCCAGAAGACTTATGAGTTTAATGCCCCAGTTGGCCAACAACTTTTTTCTCATTTCTCGTCCTTGCTCCTTCCTTTCCTTCTGTGCTTTCCTTTCTCCTCCTCTTCAGGAGTAACCAACAGCGTGCGTAAACGTGCCTTCAGCATCTCAGCATCATTCATCCGATCCAATCTGCCGCCCTCTGCCACGCTGATACGCCCTGTCTCTTCTGACACAATGACTGTCAGAGAATCTGTGACCTCAGAAATACCGATTCCTGCCCGGTGCCTGGTTCCAAGTTCCTTCCCCAGATCCATGTTATCTGTCAATGGAAGATAACATGTAGCAGAAGTAATACGATTTCCTCTTATGATTACTGCACCATCATGCAACGGTGTGTTATGTTCAAAAATATTAATAAGTAATTGGTTTGTAACCATTCCATCCACATCAATACCGGTCCGCTCATAGTCTGTCAACGGCACTTTATGCTCAATAACGATCAGCGCCCCCGTCTTAGCCTTTCCCATTTCCATGCAGGCCTTGGTGATCTCATTGATCGTTTTTTCATCAAAGACTGAGTCTGCTTTCTTGCTGCTGTCAAAGGGTATCAGAGATGTCAGCACATTCCTCTTACCCAGCTCTTCTAAAGCTCTCCTGATTTCAGGCTGCAGTACCACTACGATGGCAGTCCCTGGAAACGGTGCAATGTTCTCTGCCAGCCAGAGAATCGTATGGATCTTGAAAAATGCGGCCAATAACCAGAAACCGCCAATAACAGCC
>JAZRJO010000174.1:0-1948 GCA_045645825.1 Acetatifactor sp.
GTATTATGTGGTGTTTGATCTGATCATGGACAGCAGGGCAGGGCTGCTTCGGGATGGTGTGGAGGTGCCATTCGTGTTGTTTTTGACGGCGGGACTGGTTCCCTGGTTTTTCTTCAGCGAAGCTTTGACCAATGGTACCAATGCGCTGCTGGAATATAATTATCTGGTGAAGAAGGTAGTGTTTAAGATCAGTATCCTGCCGATCATTAAGATCATTGCAGCTACTTTTATTCATGCGTTCTTTGTAGTGGTGATGTTGATCATTGCCGCGCTTTATGGGTATTATCCCGGTATTTATACGATACAGCTGATATACTACAGCTTTTGTCTGTTTGTGTTTGTGTTGGCACTTTGCTATACCACCTGTGCTGTGGTGGTGTTTTTCAAGGATCTTTCCCAGATCATCAATATCGTTCTGCAGATCGGCATGTGGGCCACACCCATTCTGTGGAATATGGAGGGGCTTAGCGACACATGGCGGTTTATTGTGAAGCTAAATCCTCTGGTGTATGTGGTAAATGGGTATCGCAGTGCCATTTATGAGCAGCAATGGTTCTTCCGGGACTTTTTCTCTACTATGTACTTCTGGATCGTGACAGTGGTGCTGTTTGGTTTTGGTGCGCTGGTATTTAAGCGATTGAAGGTGCATTTTGCAGATGTTTTGTAAGACAGGAGAAGTAAAATGGATGATAAGACACTGGCCATAGATGTCAGGGATGTGAAAAAAATATATAAATTATATGATAAGCCCTCCGATCGAATGAAGGAGGCTTTTGGTCTGAACAAGAAGCACAAAGCTAAGCTGCATTATGCCTTAAATGGTGTAAATATGCAGATCCGTCAGGGAGAGACGGTTGGTATCATCGGTACCAACGGTTCCGGCAAGTCTACGATCTTAAAGATCATCACCGGTGTACTAAATCCCACGGAGGGTGAGGTTAAGGTAAACGGCAGAATTTCTGCACTGTTAGAGCTGGGTGCCGGATTTAATATGGAGTATAACGGTATCGAGAATGTGTACCTGAACGGAACCATGATGGGTTTTTCGGAGAAAGAGATCGATGAGAAATTGCCGGAAATTTTGGAGTTTGCAGATATTGGAGATTATGTGACACAGCCGGTGAAGACTTATTCCAGTGGTATGTTTGTACGACTGGCTTTTGCTGTGGCCATCAATATTGAGCCGGAGATTCTGATCGTGGATGAGGCACTGAGTGTGGGAGATGTGTTTTTTCAGGCAAAGTGTTATCATAAGTTTGAAGAATTCAAGAAAATGGGTAAAACCATTGTATTCGTAAGTCATGATCTGAGCAGTATCAGTAAATATTGTGACAGGGTATTTTTGTTAAATAAGGGAAATCTTCTGGGAGAAGGCAGCCCCAAGGAGATGATCGATGCATACAAGCGGGTGCTGGTAGGGCAGTATGAGGTGCCGGATCAGGAAGAGGCCGGGGAGCCGGTGAAGGAGGAAAGCCAGAATCCCCATTTGCTGGAATATGGTGATAAGAAGGCACAGATTGAAGAATTTTACCTGACAGATGACCGCAATGTGAGAACCACGGCGGTGGTCAAGGGAACGGAATTTACCATTCATATGAAGGTGCGTATCAATGAGCATATTCCGGCGCCGATCTTTGCTTTTTCCATGAAGAATATTATGGGTACGGAGATCACAGGTACTAATAGCATGATAGAGAAGGCGTATCTTGAAAGTGTAGAGCCGGGGCAGGTGAAAGAAGTGACCTTTACCCAGAAAATGAGCCTGCAGGGCGGAGAGTATCTGCTGTCTTTGGGTGTGACCGGGTTCAATAAGGATGTGTTTGAGGTGTATCATCGTCTGTATGATGTGTTAAATATTACGGTGGTATGTGATAAGAATACAGTGGGATATTATCATATGGATTCTTGCGTGAAGGTGGGGGATGTATGACAGAATATATTGGAAAAG
>JAZRJO010000175.1:0-3029 GCA_045645825.1 Acetatifactor sp.
TATGATGATGACATTTCCAGAGACCACGATTGGGGTCCTGGGTTCTGCATGTGGATCACAGAGGAGGTTGCCCGGGAAATCGGTGAAAAACTACAGGAAGCTTATGAACAGCTCCCAAGTAGCTTCCGGGGATATCAGAGAACTGCCTCTAGCCAGGGTGAGGGTAGATGTGGTGTGCAGACCATCAATAGGTTTTATGGGAGATTGTTGGGAAAAGGAGACTGGGAGAAAGCCCGGGATAAGTCCGCACCCAACCTGCCTCGGGGCTTTTGGCAGCAGGTGACGGATGCGTCTCTTGCAGCCAGTGTCAATGGTCGCGTATTTCAAGATCCTCAGGGCATTTTTACCGCTGTACGAAGAGAACTTAAAAAAGGCTATCCGGAGCAGATACAGTATCTCAAACTGGCTGAAAGTGCAGCCGTCTTCTCTCAGACAGGACAATATAATTATGACCGTATGTTGAAACGCCGTGACCAAGTGACAGCACAGATGATGCTTGGAGATTGTCTTAAAGCAGCCGCAAAACTGTGCTACTATATGGTGAATCAATATCCACCCCATGACAAGTGGCTGGTAAAGGGGCTGGAAGATCTTGAAGACTGTGAGGAAGTAAAGGTATTGCTGCAAGAGGTGGTGGAGAGTCACAGCGTTGCCCGGGCAATAGAAGCGTTGGCCATTACATTGGCGCATAAGCTTTACCGGGCAGGTTATATCAGCGATACGGATCCTTATCTGGACGCCCACACCCCGGAGCTTCTGCAAAAAGCCCGGTATGCTGCAGCAGACGATGAGGCATTGGTGGAGGAAATCACCAGACTGGAATTTGCGGCTTTTGATAAGGTACGCAATGTAGGTGGAAGAGCGTCCTGCCAGGATGACTGGTTTACCTTTTCCATCATGCGAAAGAGCCAGTATCTGACCTGGAATCGTACCATGCTGATACAGTATCTGTACGATTTTCAAAGAGAATTAAGCATCGGCCACAATCTGATCGAAGAGAAGTATGGTCGAATGATGGAAAGCACTGTACCTGAGGAATACCACCGGATTAAACATCATTTTCCGGTCATCAGTGAACAGAAGAAAGCCATCATTGAAGCTATAGTGCAGATACAGGTGGGCTGGATGGAAGAATTCGAGCAGCATTATCCTACACTGGCAGGCAATGCCAGAAGCGTTCACACCAGAGAAGATAATCGATACAATACTTCTTATGAAACTTATCTGCGGGGCGAGATCAGTACCTTTTCTGACAAAATGCTGGAGTTATACGGAAGATATGTGGTGGAATATGCCACAATGAATAAAAATCTGACCTATGTTATTATGGAGCATAGTGCTAAAATGTATGGTTATCACAGTTTGGAGCAAGCTGAAGAACAGCTTGGCAGATTATTTTTATAAAAAGTGCTTGCATTTCTCATAGAAGAATACTATACTAAGCACATAACTGAATAACGAACTTCAGGGACGGGTGAAATTCCCTACTGGCGGTGATGGCGTAAGCTAAAGTCCGCGACCCGCAGAGAATCTCTGCGGCTGATCCGGTGCAAGTCCGGGACCAACAGTACAGTCTGGATGGAAGAAGGAGATAAGAGGATGAATGGATTAAAGGAATTAATTCAAAGTGTAACTGAGAACCTTGTGTTTGTGCTGGAATTTTTGGCGATCATTGCGGCAATCTTTCTGGTGGCGCTTTTGTTTGAAAAGTTGGCCCAGAAGAAACGGGGAGTGAAGGAGAAGATTTTTACTACCCGTAAGATGGCGATGATCGGGATGTTTTCGGCTATTGCCACAATTTTGCATTTGTTTGATTTTGCGCTGCCTTTTGCGCCGCCTTTTTATAAGTTGGATTTCAGTGAATTACCGATTTTAATAGGAGCTTTTGCTTTTGGACCGGCGGCCGGGGTGATGATGGAGTTTCTGAAGATATTACTGAAGCTCTTGGTGAAGGGTACCACGACTGCATTTGTAGGGGATTTGGCGAATTTTGTGATCGGTTGTAGTTTTATCCTGCCGGCATCTGTGATTTATGCTTTTGGGAAGAAGAAGCGTAGTGCTATTGTTGGTTGTGTGGTTGGGACGTTGATCTTGACCGTGTTTGGAACTGCATTTAATGCTGTTTATTTGTTACCGGCATTTTCTGCGTTGTTTGGGATGTCTATGGAATCCATCCTGCAAGCCGGAATGGCAGTGAATCCTCTGGCTACTGGGGATAGTATCGTAAATTTTGTGGTGGCTTGTGTGGCACCTATGAATCTGATCAAGGGTGGGTTTGCGTCTATTGTGACTATGCTGATTTATAAGCCTTTGAGCCCGATCATTAAAGCAGGGTATCGGCAGTAGGTGGTTCACCTTGGTTTATAGTTACATCAAATAGCAACCTTTCATCCTTGACCGGGCGGTTGCTTTTTTGATGTTTTTGTTTCTCGGAAGTTTATTGGAGGAATACTCAATGGTAGAAGTAGATGTGAAGATTAATGCAGGGGATTTGTATGACTATCTTTTGACACATACCTATAACAGTCCGTCGGGACTGCTGGGAAGCTGTTTTGGGGCACTATTGGTAGTAGTAGCTCTGATGAAATCTCAATGGCTGTTATTGGCGGCTGGAATTGTGTTACTATTATATTTACCCTGGACACTTTTTGTAAGGAGTAGGAAGCAGGCACTAAACCCGGCTTTTCAGAAGCCGCTTCACTATACCCTGGATGAGGAAGGGATTACTGTGTCTCAGGAAGGCGTGGAACAGAAGCAGGCATGGGAAGATATGGTGAAAGACATTTCTACTACAAGGAGCATGATTGTGTATACTTCGAAGGTGAATGACACAATTTTGCCAAAGAGAGAGCTTGGAGACCAGAAGGCAGCGGCGATTGAGATGATTTCGACGCATATGAAGCCGGCAAAGGTAAAAATCAAAGAGTAAGTTCGGACCGGAAGAGAGGTAAGGAAATTGGCGATAAAAGTGATCGAGAGCAATTCCCCCCGGGAGACTTTTGCTGTGGGAGCACAGATAGGAAGAGAGG
>JAZRJO010000176.1:0-5093 GCA_045645825.1 Acetatifactor sp.
CGGAATTTATCGGCACTTTATCGGCACTTATCTGAATATTCTCGTGCGGTGAAACCGCCAATCCGGCAGGCAGGAAACCGCCTGTCCGGATTAACGGAAACCGCTTATGCGAGTTTACTCGCGTAATGTTTTGTCCAAGCCGTATACTTCACGCATGGATATATCATGCTCAGCATCAATACTTGTGATATTGATACGATAACTATCATGTGCGATACGATCGATGATGGCATCAGCCAAAGGACTGGCATCACCACCAAGCTGGTCGTACCATTCCTCGAACTCATACTGAGAGCAGAAAATCGTGGTTGATTTCTTGCGTCTCCTATGGAGCAGTTCGAAGATATCCTTCTGTTCTGATTCAGTAGGTTTCAAAAGGAGCCATTCATCCAGTACCAGAACCAATGGATTGGCATATTTGACCATGACCTTACGATAGTTACCTTCTGTCCGGGCTATTTCCAGATCAATGAGCAGATCCGGAAGACGGACATATTTGGTGTTGAAATGCTGCTTACAGGCTTCCATACCAAAGGCACAAGCCATGTACGTTTTACCACAGCCTGTTGCACCGGTAATAAAAAGATTCCGGTGTTCAGATATATACTCGCAAGTGGCAAGTCTGTTGATCAGATCCTTGTTCAGCTTGCGTCCGGAAGTGTAGTTGATGTCCATGATACTTGCTTCCGGCTGATCGAATCCGGCATTCTTAATCAGTCTTTTCAAACGATTGTTTTTACGGCTGCTGTATTCGATGTCTACCAGCATACCGAACCTATCCTCAAAGGGTACTTCCTTAAATTTAGGGTCATCCAGCTGGTTACGGAATGCTTCTGCCATAGTGGTCAGGCGCATTTCAATTAATTTATCAATTGTACTCTGATTTGTCATACGTATTTACCTCCGATAGTAATCGGCACCTCTTGTGATGCCGCGTGCTTTATGTGTGGTCTTGGTATCGGTTGCTTCCGATGCCAGTTTTTCAGAACCGGTTACAAGAATGTTTTTGATACTCTTGTAGCTAGGTGATGCTGTATAGGACAAAGCCTTTTTACAAGCAGCTTCTAACATGACGTCCGAGTATTTCTCGGCAAGCTTCAGAAGCCCCATACAGCTCCTATAGGTCTGTTGTTCCACACCTTTGGAGGTCAGTATTGCATTGACCGCAGTGTACGTATTTATGCCAATCCGCTCAGCCCATTTGCGGAAGCGGTCGCCGTTCCATTCCAGATATTTCTGATGGTCTTCCGGCATATGCTCTGTGATGGTACTGTACTGCCCGGTACGCCCTTTCAGGCGGCGATGGGAAGCAATGCGGTTATGGTTATAGAAAATCTCAATAGTGTAGTCTGTTACCCTTACATCAACTTTCTTTTTGATGTATTCAAACGGAACTGAGTATAGCATTCCGTCCACAGATATGTGATAATTAAACTGGACGGTGGCTGTTTTCCAGTCTGCCAGTTCAAAACGGGTAGCAGGTAATGGTGCCAGCAATGGTTTTTCTTCCCCAAGAAATAAGCTTCGCCGACTACCCTCTTTCTTCTGAAAGAGCCTTTGGTTGAACAGTTCAAGCTTATCTCTGATTGCCCGGTTTAATTCGGCAAGAGAGAAGAACTGTTCATCCCGAAGCGCTGCTGTTATCCAGGTAGAAATATTTCCTACCATTCCTTCAGCATTCGGCTTATCTTTTGGAGACCTGACACGGGCCGGAATGATAGCAGTTCCGTAGTGTTCAGCCATTTCCTGATAGGTTTCATTGATCTGCTGGTCTTTCCAACCACCATTGTGAATAACTGCTGTTTTACAGTTATCAGGTACGAGTATCTTAGCGACTCCGCCAAAGAATTCGTACATGTGGACATGAGCATTTATCCATGATTTCTGCTTTGTGTCCAGAAAGGCTTCCACATATGCGTACTGGCTGTAAGTCATTACACCTACAAATATGTAAGCCTTAATGATTTCACCGGTATCCGGGTCTATGATTGTTGCAGTATCACCTGCCCAATCAACTTCGACCTGTTCACCCGGTTTTCGGTTGATGTGCATGGTTGCACGGCGCTTCTGCTCATCCTGCTGGATGTGATAGCAGAACTGGGAATACATGAGCGGTTCATCGCCGTTGGCACGGCAGTCCTCCATGTATTCGGTCCACAGAAGTTTTTTACTGACTCCATTACGAAGCAGCTCCTTACGGATGTGTGTAAAGTCAGGCATCCGCTTTGTGGACACAACTTGCTGAGTGGCTGGAAAAAACTTCTCTGCAAGGACAGCATCGGTATCGTTTGCATCCAGTGGCCAGGATATAGACAATTCATTGGCACGTTTTAGCACACGATTAACCGTTTTCTTAGAAACACCGCAGCTGTCGGCGATGTTCTGTTGGCTGAGTCCCAGGCTGGACAGCCTGAGAATCTCACGATACTTGGTCATGCTTGTGACCTCCTTAAAATGTATTTACACCATTGGTGCATAGCTACATTTTAAGGTTATATAGCAACGGTTTCCACCACTGGAATGGTGGTTTCCTCAAAAACGGATTTGCGGTTTCCTATGCCCGGACAGCGTGGACACGGTAGCCGGAATACTCAATCTCTTCCAAATGTAAGTAAAGTAGTAAGAGATATTTGATTGAGAGTTTTAAAGTATATTAACATTAAGTGAAGGCCTTTTCAAAATAAGTAAGACATGTTACAATAAAATATCTTAATTTTGTTATAACTAACCAAGAATACATATGGCGGATATGAGAATGTTGAATGGTAATTTGGAACACAGCGAGTTCCATTTTGATAGATTTGGAGGATGCTATGGGAAACAGTAATGAGATAGTTACAAAGGATAAAAATGTTTTTCCAGAGTTTGCGAGCATAAGAAAAACGATTTTAGATGCCCGTGAAAAAGACTTGGCAACTGTGAATTTTGCTATGGTAGCTGCGTATTGGGCGATTGGCAATAGATACATGGGGCAACGGATAATGCAGGCTCTGTCTACGGAAAACGGTTGTTACTGGATCATTTAGCTTAGACATTACTACAGAGTATTAGAGGTTAAAATTAGACTTTTATGGGAACGGAGAAATAATCTATGCTAACACGCACTGGAATCAGGAATCTAACCCACGCGTCGTTCTACGCCCGTGGTCTGGACCTGTATCTTTTTGATAAAGTAAAAGAATTAAATATCGAGGAAAATTCCTTCGTGGAGTATATCTCCACCAAGGTAAAAGGCAGTGGAACGAAGGTTTATGATGTTCGTTTTCACTATGATAAAGCCAAGGACGCAGTATTGGACTGTAGTTGTGGATGCCCTGCCTTTGCCAGTTATGATGGGCTGTGTAAGCATTTGGTTGCAGCCCTTTTAAAGTATGTGGATAAAAAGGCCGCCGGAGCAGATTTTTCCCGAGATCGGGCTTCGCAAGTGCAGGATTCAGAGGGGCGGGCTTTGCATTCGCAGGCTTTGAATGCACAAGCTTCACATGAGCAGGATCTACCGGCAGAAGACAAGGCCTTCGGGCTGTCAGCGCAGGGCAGAGGACTGAGTCGGGGACAAAGGCGTCTGAGCGATTATCCGGCAGAGGATTATTTCGTCCCGACCACCACACCGGCAATGAAGCAGTTTCTGGAGAAGCAGTTGACCCGTCGCATGTTACCGCTGATGCAGGATCAGAATTTTGGCAGAATTCAATTGGCGCCTACACTGACTTGTGAGAAAGGCAAAGCTTCTGTAGAGTTTCGAGTAGGCGTGGCCCACAAATATGTGATCAAGGATATTTTTGAGTTTGACCGCCTGATGCAGGGGGAAGAGGAGTATCAGTACGGGAAGCAGCTTAAATTTGTGCATATACCGGAAGCGTTTGCGGTAGGTAGTCGGAATTTGGTGCAGTTTATCCGTAACTGGGTGCAGGAGAATGGCAGGAGGTACGTGCAGACTTATTATTATGGTTATCGTACTCAGGCGAAGCTACGCAGTTTGCCTCTTTCTGCAGGGGAAATGGAAGCATTTCTGGAGGCTGCAGGGGAACTGCCCATACAGGTGATCACACAGGAGAGAGAGCTGGGTCTGTGTCTTCAAGTGGAAGGGGGGCCGGAGCGGAACCTTACACTTACAGGGCAGGATGGAGGCGTGGTGCTGGAAGCAAAGCAGCTGACCGGTTGTAAAGGAAATAAGTATCAATATTGGTTTGAGAAGGGGCTGATTTACAGGGAATCCTTAGAGGAGATGAAGCCTATTCAGGACTTTTTAGCATGTATGGAGGTACTTCCGGAGGGGAAAGCTTTTATCCAGAAGGAAGATATGCCCATGTTTTGCCGGGATCTTCTTCCGGTGCTTGAACGGTATTATGATTGTACCAGAAAGAATTTTTCCGAAAAGGATTATCATATTGAGGCGGTAAATTTTGAGATTTATCTGGATGCGCCCCAGGAGGATATGATTTCCTGCCGGTTGATTGCGGTATATGGGGAGCGGCGTTATAATGTATATGGTGACAAGGAGGATATGGGGCAACGTGACCTGACCAGGGAGATTCCGGCAGGGAAGGTGATATCCTCTTATTGTAATGCTTATGATGAGAATACTCAAGCCATGGTCATAGCCGATGCAGAGGAGATGATGTATGAGTTCCTGACGGAAGGGATCCCCCGGTTGCAGGAGCTGGGGCAGGTATTTATTTCTGATGCGTTGAAAAAGATAAGGGTGAATGCCTCGCCCCGTATCAGTGTGGGGATTTCTCTGGCCGGAGATTTGCTGGAACTGACTTTGAATTACGAGGATATGTCCAGGGAGCAGCTTCTTGAGATTCTGAATCAATATGACAGGAAAAAGAAATATTACCGTCTGAAGAACGGCGAGTTTGTGAATGTGGTGGGAGATAGTCTGGAGACCCTTCTGGAGCTTAGGCAGGGTTTGGGATTGAGTGATAAGCAGATGCGGGAGGATATCATAGAGCTTCCCAAGTTCCGGGCGTTGTATCTGGATGCGGGGCTTCGGGATCAGGAGGCGGTTTTTGCTGTGAAGAACAGGGCATTCCGGGCCTTGGTCCGCAATATGAAGACGGTGGAGGATAATGATTTTGAGGTGCCGGCTG
>JAZRJO010000177.1:0-3906 GCA_045645825.1 Acetatifactor sp.
TCGTATCAGACAAAGTGCGTGGCGTTCTGTTCCTTGTAGCGGGTATTATCTTACATAATTCACATTATGTCAGGAATTTAATCTTGTACACGCACGAATCCGCTTTGTAAACCTCATCAGCATAACATACATAAATAAAAAAATCAAATGCAAAATGGGAAAATGTGTAATTTATCGGGGAGAAGTCAGGATAGTCTTTGTAAAAGTGCGCGCGAAATCACCCTCTTAAATGTTTTTTGAAAAAACTTTGAGAGGGTGTACTTTTGTGTACCCTAAAATCATATCGGGGGACCTTTTCAAAGAAAAAGTTCTCTTTGAACGTGCCTATTTACTTGGTTTTAAGCAAAACATAGTAGTCTACACGACATAATGTGAATTATGTAAGATAATACCCGCTACAAGGAACAGAACGCCACGCACTTTGTCTGATACGAAGGGGATGAGAGATGAACAGTACGATAGATAAGAAAATCACAGAAGAAAAAGTATGGATGAAATATTACTCTGAAGAGGCGCGTAAGTCCCGGCTTCCCAGGTGTAAGGCTTATGATTATATCATTGAACGGAATCGGGATCGTCTGGATCAGCCGGCTCTGCATTATTATGGAACAGATATTTCCTTTCATGAGCTGATGGCACGAGTGGATAGGTGTGCCGGTGGGTTTACGGCACTGGGTGTCAAGCCGGGGGAGATTGTGTCTTTTCTGACCGTGGCTACCCCTGAGACCATTGCATCAGTGTATGGACTGAACAAGATCGGTGCAGCAGCCAACACCATAGACCCCCGCATGGATGTGGCCAGTATCCGGCGAATGGTGCAGGAATCCGGATCCCGGATTTTGGTAGTGTTGGACATTGCGTTTCCGAAGGTGGTACCGATCATGGATGACATCCACCAGGAGTGGATCATCGTACAGTCAGCGGCCACATCCCTGCCCTTTTTAAAGAAGACTGTGAAACTGCTGACCACCAAGACGGAGGTTTCATACAGCGATCATGTGATCAAATGGAGCAGCTTTCTAAAAATGGGCAGAAATGTGGTGGTGAAAGAAGCTCCCTATGTGGGAGATGCTTTGGTGGCGATCACCTATACCGGAGGGACCACGGGACGACCCAAAGGGGTCATGATGACCAATGATTCCATGAACTCTGTGGGCCTGAACTTTATTCATTCAGCAGTTTTCCATGAAGATGGAGACCGGTTCCTGGGGATCATACCCATTTTTGCAGCATACGGTATGGTCTGTGGGTTACATATGCCTTTGTGTATGCGTATGACTCTGGTGCCCATTCCCAGATTTATTCCCAATGAGATTGGAAAACTGGTGAGGATGTTTCGGCCCCAGCATGTGATCAGTACGCCGGTATTTATTGAACTGCTCATTGGCAGCAGAGAAGTACAGAAGATGGATCTGTCTTTCCTGTACACGCTGGCATCAGGCGGTGACAGTATGAATGAGGGCCTGGAGCATAAGCTGGATGAATTTCGGCGAAAGCATAATATGCGATATCCTTTGGCCCAAGGGTATGGTATGTCTGAATTGTCTGCGGCTGCATCTTTTTGTGTAAATGATGTTTACAAGTCCGGCAGTGTGGGGATTCCATCACTCACAGTCAATGTGGGCATCTTTGATCCGGAGCCCGCGGAGGAGCCTGGCTACACCCGCAATGGGGAGGTCTGTGTCACCGGTCCCTCTATGATGAAGGGATATTTCAATCAGCCTGAGGAAACGGCCCATGTAATGCGCAAACATGCAGACGGGCAGATATGGATTCATTCCGGCGATCTGGGATATATGGATGAGGATGGTTTCCTTTATATTAAGGGGCGCATCAAGCGCATGATCACACGCTTTGACGGGCATAAGGTATTTCCCATCAATCTGGAAAGCCTGATCGCAGATCGGGCGGATGTACATAACTGCGCGGTCATCGGCGTAAACGATGCCGTTCACAGTCAGGGACAGTACCCGTTGGCACTGGTGGAGCTGATGCCGGGAGTGGATGCTGAGACCGCCTGCCGGGAGATTTTTGCATACTGCGACCGGAATGTGGAAGAGCGGGGTAAACCTGTGGCAGTGCTGAGTGTGGATAAGCTGCCGCTTACCGGGATGGGTAAGATTGATTATAGAGCTCTTGAGAAGGTGTATCAAAAGTATGACTACACCGGTTGAGTTCTGAGAAAATGAGGCATTATCGTTGTCGAGGGGCAGCGTGATGTAATAGATTGAGAGATGCCGGATGCAAGAGTTCGACATACTCCCCAAAATAATAATATGATACAGGAGGTAATCATGAAAAAAATGCTTACTAGAATGTGGCAGTCCGGAACGGCTCTTCTGATGGTGCTGTGCCTGGTGGTTGGGTTGTGTCCGACGGTTGCATTCGCACAAGAAAATGCGCCCAAGAAAACAATAAAATATGTTTCTATTGGCGACTCTATGTCTAACGGTTATGGCTTTACTGAATATGCGCAGGATAGCGATGATCGAAGTAAATATGACTTCATGACTGGTAAGGGAATGTATGGTGATGGTGCATATCCGTTACAGTTTGAAGACTATCTGGAGGAACGCGGATATGACGTAAACCATATGCAGTTGGCTACTTCTGCTATGTTGGCAGAAGATTTACTGTATTTATTAGGTGGTCGCGACTATTTCGATGATGGTTGGAGTGGATATCGCGATTACGTTGGAACGTATTCCGATGATGAGCTAATGCCCTACATTCAGAATGCTGTAACAGAGGCTGATATCATCACCATGGGTATTGGCAACGCATCTTTCGGTGCGTTTCTGATGCAAAAGATTACGGATGCTTTAGGAATTTTCGGTGCCGAACTGGAAGAAGAAGACAAACTGTTCTTTGAGGATGCTATCGCAATCTTGGATCTGAATACCGAACAATATGCTCTGGTTATGCAGGTATACAACTATTTGGAAAGTAAGTTGATCGCAGAAGTTCCTGCTGAATTGGTTGAAGAGTATAACCTTGAAACTGCGGTTGATATGATAGCTTATACTACTGCAAGCTACGTTGTGAATTACAAGTTGTTAGTTGAAAAAATTCTGGAAATGAATCCGGAAGTGGAAATTATTTTTGTTGGCCTGTTGAATACTACTTATGGTATGAATGTTACCGATGATAACGGCGATGTTATTTTACCTTTCGGCGATGTAATGGATCAGCTTTTCGATATTCTGAATGCATATATGGCAGGTTTGCCTGCTGCACTTCAGGCGCAGGGAGTTGCCAAGGATGCAAAGCTGTATTATGTTGAACAGCCCAATCCTTTGTTCATTTGCCAGGAATTTGAAAATCTGGTGGATAATGAATGGCAGAGTGACGATGAACGCTTGGATGGTGCCATTGTGCGCCAGCGTAACATTGATGCATACAACGATGACTTGGCTGAGATTATAGGTAAAGCAGTTACCGGTAATGCGTTGTGCGAAATCAATATTGAAGATATTGAAAGGTATGGGGATGGTGTAAGCGATTGGTCAGCTTGGGGTCCGGAAGCCGACAAACTTATGTCCGTAGCAATTTATTTAGGTATTGAGGAAGCAGTTGCACGTAGTACTGATACAATGGATATTCCATTAACTGGTCTGATGAACATTGCAGAGGATCTTTCTTCTGTATTTACCAGTCTTGGAGAGCCCCCTGAAAACAGTCCAGAGGCGACACGTGAGTGGTTGGTTGCAGGTTTGAGTAATGAAGTAACACGGGGTATGTGTAAGATTTATGGCTTATTCAAGGTAGGTAATGGTATGTCTGTTCATCCTACTCCTGCCGGTCATGATAACATTGCTGCTTCTATTGTAGCTGCTTATGAGAATAAGCACACCGTTCAGGACGAGACTATCGAGAATGTTGAAATCGTTCTGAATGAGCTGTACA
>JAZRJO010000178.1:0-2375 GCA_045645825.1 Acetatifactor sp.
AAAACAGGCAGGAGGATACGAAAAGGATAGCTTTGCTTATGAGGCATCCAGAAGTTACTCTTGCAAACGACTTTCTGGGAGCTTGGTTTCGTATGTCCCAAAATCCATTCATTTTTTATAATTATAAAATAAAATGATACACAAAACAAGCCGGAAAGTGGAAGAAAAACAGGGAACCAGAAGTTAGTCATGCAAAAGCAAACGGGAGTTTACAAACCAGAAGTTAGTTTTGCATTCAACTTTTATGTAAAAAAGTTCTGTCACGTTGTAACGTGAACAGAACTTTTTGCATACATAAGTTGGAAATTGTGAATGTATTACGCGTAATTGGCAATATCATAAATCAGTTGTTCGGAGGCTTCCCAACCGAGGCAGGGATCAGTAATAGACTTACCGTAAATGCCGCCGCCTACTTTCTGACAGCCTTCTTCAATATAGCTTTCGATCATCACACCTTTCACCAGCTTGTGAATATCTGCATTCAGTTTACGGCTGTGCAGTACTTCTTTGGTGATACGGCTCTGTTGCTCAAATTGCTTGTTGGAATTGGAATGATTGGCATCAATGATGCAGGCCGGGTTCTTCAGTTCCAGATGCTGGTACATCTCCAGGAGACGATTCAAATCCTCGTAATGGTAGTTGGGCTGATGTTGTCCGTGTTTATTCGTAGCACCGCGAAGTACTGTGTGAGCCAGCACATTTCCGTTGGTATGAACCTCGAAACCTCTGTATATAAAAGAGTGAGGGTGCTGTGCAGCAAATACAGAATTCAACATCACTGTAAAATCACCACTGGTAGGGTTTTTCATGCCTGCGGGAATATCAAAGCCGCTGACTGTCAGCCGATGCTGTTGATCTTCTACCGAGCGTGCCCCGATTGCCACATAGGACAAGATATCGCTGAGATACAGCCAGTTCTCCGGATAAAGCATCTCGTCTGCAGCAGTCAGTCCTGATTCTTCAATTGCACGGATATGCATCTTACGCATGGCGATAAGACCGGCCAGGAAGTCGGGCTTCTTCTCTGGATCAGGCTGATGAACGATTCCTTTATAACCTTCGCCTGTAGTACGAGGCTTATTGGTATAGATTCTGGGAATCAGAATCAACTTGTCCTTTACTTTTTCATTTACTTTGGACAACCTGTTTACATAATCGCAGACAGAATCTTCATTGTCTGCAGAACAGGGCCCGATAATTACCAAGAACTTATCACTAACTCCCGTGATAACATCACGAATCTCCTTGTCCCGCGCTTCCTTCAGCGCTGCAAGAGGGGAAGGAAGCGGATATTGCTCTTTAATCTCTTCCGGTGTAGGCAACTTCTTAATAAATTCAAAACTCATGTCTTCATAAGTCCTTTCTGCTGTAAGCTTAAAGTGCGGCCAAGCCAGCCGAATTGTTACCTTTCATTATATTATAAGTTGCCAAAACCTGCAAGTAACAATTGACATTATTATGAAACAAAAGTAAAATATAATTACCCAGTTCAGCCAGAGACGATATTCCCATGAAAATCGTGCTCGCACGAATTTTCATCAGAACATCGTCTCTGAGGGAGCGCCCCGTTTATGAGCAAAGGTAGTCGCGAAGCGACGGAGAGCACCGAAGGTGCGGCTTTGCGAATGGGCGCGGCTGAACGTCACTAGGGCGGTCCCTCCCCCTCAACTGCGCCACCCCTAAAACTATGTACCTAACAAAACCCACCAAGATTTTCTTGGCAATGTATTGAATTTTGATAGGAGTAAAAGGATATGGAAAAAAACAAAACAGACAAGACGAAAATAATTGAGGATTTACAACAAAGATTAAATTGGTTTATCAGCGAAGCTACGGAAGACGAATATAACGAAGAGGAAGTGAAAGCCATCAAGAATCTTTTGCA
Source organism: Acetatifactor sp. (assembly GCA_045645825.1). Lineage (GTDB taxonomy): Bacteria > Bacillota > Clostridia > Lachnospirales > Lachnospiraceae > Acetatifactor. Next base: position 1,886 of record JAZRJO010000178.1, read on the forward strand.
AATAATGGCACCACAGGAACCCAATGATCTGGACGAAAGCTATTACAATCCGGAAATGGCTTTTGAAAGATTCAAGGCAACGTTGGACATTCGTATGCGCATCCAGGACGAAATGCGCAGATTCCTGGCCGGAGAAGTGACTCTGGCAGATTATCCGGACGACGAAGATGAAATGCTGATCGGTGAAGTGGAGCATGATAGTATAAACCGTGACTATGGCAACTTAGGCAGGGATAATATTGGTGTAGATGGTGAAGTTTTGGAAGGCAAGAAATCTGCAGAAGATAAAGTGACAAAAGTCAAGACCAAATCTTTCTTCCGCAATAGGGGGATGTACAGAGGTATTATAGCAGCTGCTTTGGTTCTGGCTTTGTTTGTTGGCGGGACGGTTGGAGCATATGCGCAGAAGAATGGATTTTTCCAGTGGGTGAAGAGGGATAAGGATGGGATGTCTGTTATGACTTCGCCGGAAGGACTTAATGGTGGTTAT
>JAZRJO010000179.1:0-2604 GCA_045645825.1 Acetatifactor sp.
CAGGCAGATTTGTGAAGATTTCGGCTGCCTCTTTGAAGGAGAGCCATCCTCATGATATCCATATCACCAAAGAGGCGCCTAACTATAGTGTGGACGATCACTAAGGGAATTTTAGAAAAAAGGCTTGTAATATTAGGGAAAAGATAGTAAAATAAGGTTATGAGTTGCACGACTGGCGGAAAGCAGGGGGCTGCGGTGGGGGTACCCACAGGGAGTGTGACATTAGGAAGAAGCCGACCGCCTGGGCATAACACGTAGGAAGTGTGCATGCTCAGGCGTTTTTTTGTGTTTAAGAGCTTGTGAGTAGGTGTTTTGAGGTCAGGAGACACGTAAAAAGGGCGTATGAAGGTGTGTACAGATTAAATCTAGAAGGAGAAGAGAGATGGAGATGTTATCATTGAAGCAGGAATTGGAAAGCAATGCTTATCCGGGAAGAGGGATTGTGATCGGGAGATCGGCTAATGGGAAGTATGCAGTTACGGCGTATTTTATTATGGGTAGAAGTTCTAACAGCCGTAATCGTGTTTTTAGTGTAGAAGGAGAGGGGATTCGTACAGAAGCTTTTGATCCTTCCAAGTTGGAAGATCCCAGTTTGATCATTTATGCACCGGTCAGAGTGCTTGGAAATGACACGATTGTCACCAATGGTGATCAGACTGATACTATCTATGACGGTATGAAGAGTGGTCTTACCTTTGAGCAGTCTTTGAGAAGCAGGGAGTTTGAGCCGGATGGTCCCAATTATACACCGAGAATTTCTGGTGTGCTTCATGTGGAGGATGGGCAGTTTGATTATGCAATGTCTATTTTGAAGAGTAATAATGGGGATCCTTCCTGCTGTAACAGATATACTTTTACATATGACAAGCCGGTGGCTGGTGAAGGTCATTTTATTCATACTTATATGCATGATGGTAACCCGCTGCCCAGCTTTGAGGGAGAGCCTAAGTGGGTAAGTATTCCTGACTGCATGGACGAATGTACAGATATGCTGTGGAACAGTTTGAATGAAGATAATAAGGTTTCGTTGTTTGTAAGATATATTGATATTGAAACCGGTAAATATGAGACTAAGATTGTGAACAAGAATCAGTAGAAAACGGGAAAGGATAAAAGTCATGAACGAATTAACTTTAAAATACGGATGTAACCCGAATCAGAAGCCTTCCAGAATCTTTATGGAGGATGGAAGTGATCTGCCTGTAACAGTGCTGAACGGAAAGCCCGGATATATCAATTTTCTGGATGCTTTCAATGGTTGGCAGTTGGTAAAAGAATTGAAGGAGGCTACCGGGTTGCCGGCTGCTACTTCTTTTAAGCATGTATCTCCTGCAGGTGCAGCAGTGGGTCTTCCTTTGGATGAGACTTTGGCTAAGATTTATTGGGTAGAGGATCTGGGAGAATTGTCACCTCTGGCTTGTGCTTATGCCAGAGCAAGAGGTGCTGACAGAATGTCTTCCTTTGGTGATTTTATCGCACTTTCCGATGTATGTGATGCAGATACAGCCAGACTGATCAAGCGTGAGGTGTCTGACGGTGTGATCGCTCCCGGTTATACGGAAGAAGCGCTGGAGATGCTGAAGGCGAAGAAGAAGGGTGGCTACAATGTGATTCAGATCGATCCTTCTTATGTGCCGGCTCCTATCGAAAGAAAGCAGGTATATGGCATTACTTTTGAGCAGGGCAGAAATGAACTGGATATCAATGGTGACCTTTTGTCCAACATTGTGACGGAGAATAAGGAGATTCCTGAGGAAGCTTTGATCGATATGAAGATTTCCCTGATCACTTTGAAGTATACTCAGTCCAACTCTGTATGTTATGTTAAGCGCGGACAGCCTATCGGTATCGGCGCAGGTCAGCAGTCTCGTATTCACTGTACCAGACTGGCAGGCCAGAAAGCAGACAACTGGTATTTGCGTCACGCTCCACAAGTGCTGAATCTGCAGTTCCTTGACAGCATCGGCCGCGCTGACAGAGACAATGCCATCGATCTGTATATCGGAGATGAGTACATGGATGTGTTGGCTGAGGGGGCATGGCAGAGAACCTTTAAAGTAAAGCCTCCTGTATTTACAGCAGAGGAGAAGCGTGCATGGCTTGATAACATGCAGGATGTTACCCTGGGTTCTGACGCTTTCTTCCCCTTCTTTGACAATATCGAGAGAGCAAGAAAGAGCGGTGTAAAATATATTGCACAGCCGGGCGGATCTGTGAGAGACGATGCGGTTATCGATTGCTGTAATAAGTATGATATGGTAATGGCATTTACCGGAATCAGACTGTTCCACCATTAAGAGGGGGGACGGCGCGCCGCCGGCAGTCATCTTGGATTGGGGCTGCCACATATGGTGTAGGGCTTTTGCAGTTGTAAGGGTGTAAGAGTTACTAAGAACCGGCAGATAATAGAAAAGAAAGTTAAGGGCAAAGCCCGCAACCACAAAACTCGTCGCGCTTTGCGCTCCTCAAACATGTTGTGGTTGTGGGCTTTAACACTTCCTTTTCTATTATTTGCCGGCTCTAAGTAACTCTAACAACCTTACAGATGTCAAAAGCCCTACACCATATGTGGCAGCCCCAATCCAGGATGACTGCCGGCGGCGC
>JAZRJO010000180.1:0-4210 GCA_045645825.1 Acetatifactor sp.
AGAGGTGCTGAAGGAATTTGCAGAAAGTGTAACGAAAGCGCGGGAAAGCAAAGTATCCACGGGGGAATTGCTGGATCTGTTTAACCGCATTTATCCGGAAAAGGAGGGCGAGAAGACATGATTACCATTCAAAATGTATCCAAATATTTTGATGATCTCAAAGCTTTGGATCAAATCACTGCCAATATCGGGGAAGGCCAGGTATTCGGCCTGATTGGCACCAATGGCGCCGGGAAAAGTACTCTTATGCGCACTATGTGCGGCGTACTGAAGCCCGACGAGGGAAGTATTTTGATAGATGATGAGGACGTATATGAGAATCCGCGGATTAAGTCTCAGATTTTCTATATTTCCGACGACCAGTATTTTTTTGGTAACGGTACACCGGCAGATATGCTGAAATTTTACCGGACCTGGTACCCTAACTTTGATCTGTCGCGATTCCGGAAGCTGATGGGGGTCTTGAATCTGGATATTGACCGTAAGATCAATACTTTTTGCAAGGGTATGAAGAAACAACTGTCCGTACTCTTCGGTATCTGTGCCGGCACCAAATACTTACTGTGCGATGAGACTTTTGATGGGTTAGATCCTGTGATGCGTCAGACGGTTAAGAGTCTGTTTATTCAGGAGATCGACACAAGGGGGCTGACTCCTATCATCGCTTCGCACAACTTAAGAGAATTGGAAGATATCTGCGATCACGTGGGACTGCTTCACAAGGGCGGCATCCTGTTTTCCAGAGATCTGGATGAAATGAAGCTGGGAATCCACAAGCTTCAGTGTGTCTTTGCACCGGATACGGATTATGTGGCAGCCATGGAGGGCATGGAGCTGTTAAACCGTGAGACAAGGGGGTCTTTGGTGACACTTACCATCCGTGGCAAGAGGGAGCACATTGAAACGGTGATAAGAGGCTTACATCCTGTATTTTACGAGATTCTTCCACTATCCTTAGAGGAAATCTTTATCAGTGAAACGGAGGTACAAGGCTATGACTTCAAAAATCTCATTCTTTAATATTGCCCGTGAAGACATGCGCCGCCGTGTGTGGATGCTTGCTTTGTCCTGCCTGGGAAGCTTCCTTTCACTGCCTATCGCATTTCTTCTGTCCAACACCGGTTATCTGGATCGCATTGACAGAAACAACTCAAATCTGACGAAAGCCGAGCTTCTGACAGATTATTATGTTGATTTTTTCCAAAGTAATGCGCTGGTCATGGTAGGCGCAGTACTGACAGCAGGCGCTATCATTACGGCTATCTGGGGATTCCGTTATCTGTACTCCCGTAAGATGGTGGATCTGTATCATTCCATGCCGGTAAAAAGAGAGCGTTTGTTCCTAGTGGTATACTTAAACGGACTGTTGATCTGGCTGGTACCTTTCCTGGTGGCAATCGGTGTAACATTGATATTGGTTTTTGCCAATATGGCGGCCTATGAGGCCTTGGCCTACTTTGGATCTGTAGCGGGGATTGCTCTTCGGCTTACTTGTGTGGCGCTTATTTGCTACTTAAGCTTTTATCACATATTGTTAGTGGGCGTCATGCTCAGCGGCAATGCTTTTAATGCCCTATTTGTGACTGCTGTTCTCAGTGCCGGTGCAGCAGTTCTCTACGGCATATTTCAGCTTCTGTGCAGCTCATTCTATGATACCTTTGTCTCCTCACCGATGACCTGGTGGCATATGATCTGGGCTTCTCCGCTGGTATGTCCCTTCTTTATCATGGCTGACTTTGCAGAAACCGGAGCGGGTGCACTGTTTATCCATGCTTCTGCCAGCAATCATAATCCTTACTGGCTCATGCGTGTGGGCAATCTGCTGGTGATGCTCTTCAACCTGCTGCTGCCCTTTGAACTTTACAGGAAGCGTCCCAGCGAATTGTCAGAACATGGTGTGGACCACAAAAGAGCCCCGTCACTGATCCGTGTGATTGTTGGCTTGGCTGCAGGATTACTCGGCTCCATGATCTTCCAATCAATTCTGGATAAGGACGCCATTGCATGGCAGATCTTCGGTATCCTGCTTTGTGGTATCTTTGCCTTTGGTGTGACGGACATTATTCTGCATATGAATTTCAAATGTTTCTTTTACCATAAGAAGCAAATGGGGATCACCGTGGCTGCCGCCTGCCTGATTCTGTTTGTCTTCGCCTTTGACCTGACAAACTTTGACAACAGACTGCCTGCCAAGGATAGCATTAAGAGTGCCCGGATTTTTATCAATAACTTTGACGATGACTCATACCGTTATCAGTTCCGGGAGGATGGCATCATGTACTGGAACTATGACTATTATGAAGAACGCAGCTTTCAGAACCTGGATACGCTCTATCCGTTGCTTGAACAGTTGACTGACGAGGCACACCAATTTAATAATGGTTATAGTTCCTCCATCGAGGTTACGTTAAAAACCAATCTGGGACCCTTTAAACGCCACTACCGCATTCACCAAAGTGACCTGGAGGTGTTGCGTCCCATCATTGAAAGCGAAGAATATCTGCAGACCTTTTATCCTCTATCCAGCGGTCAGTTCCCGTATCCTGTGGAGCTTCACGTTGACAGCCGCATCAGCTACTCGGAATGTGCCGTTACAGATGCAGTGCGCATACAGGAAATCATGGATGCTTACACAGCCGATTTCAGAGACAATTGCAGTATAGAACAGTTGAGGGCAGGCATAGAAGTTGCTTCCTTACAGGTATACTACCCTTACGAGAGGGAAGGATCACGCAATCTCTCCAACTACAGCCTTCGCCTGGATATCTACTCCCACTATAGCAGGACCATTCAAAAACTTACAGAGTATTATCCGGATTTAATCCTGGAAAAGGAAAAAGTGAAGCTTACCAGACTACAGTTGAATTCTGAGCTTAGTCTTTCCGAAGTCTTCCTGTTACCGGAAAATGTGCTAAACATGCTCAAAGAACAGGAAGAAAAAGAACAAGCAGACCAAGAGTATACTGTAGTAGGTGATGTGATTGTCTATACCACGGAAACGAAGCAAATGCAGACAAAACCTATTGCCGAAGTGCTGATGTCAGAGATTACCATCTTAAATCCCAAGGAACTGGCAGCACTGCAACCCTATTTATACCTAGGCGAACTCTCCTACAGTCCCTTTGAGGACCTCAGAGAATATATTTACCTTGGTTACGTAGAGCAGGCAAGCGGATACAGCACCTCCTGCTACTTGAAGAAATCCGACCTTCCACTTAAGGCACCGGCTTCCATCGTATCCTTCATCACACAGAGACCATAAAAGTTTCAAAAGTTTAGGTGCGCCTCACAGCGCACCTATTTTTTTAAGAATTTTACTCTAACCTATTGACTTTCCCCCAGGTGGAAGGTTTATACTCTAATCAAATAGGAGGTGATTTCATTGAAAATCAACGAAGTAGAGCCCCTGGTAGGCATCACAAAGAAGAACATCCGCTTCTATGAGGAACAAAAGCTTCTGTTCCCCCGCCGCAACAGTGAAAATGGTTATCGGGACTACGGCGAGGAAGAAATCCGGATCCTTCGCCGGATCAAGCTTCTTAGAAAGCTGGGTGTACCCATTGAGGAAATTCGACAGATGCTCACAGGCATCCATACCGTAGGCGATGGTATGCGCCGACATCTGGTAAGCCTGGAACGGGAACAGCGCAATCTGGAGCAATCCATTTCCCTGTGCCGCAGCCTACAGACAATGGATATCCCCATTGCTGCATTGGACACAGAAGAGATTCTGGCACAGATGGATGAACTGGAAAAGAATGGTGCGTCCTTCCAAAATAAACAAAACTTAGATATCCGAACTCGCTATATTGCTCCGGTAATCGTGACAATGATCATGGTGGGATTGATGCTTGGCCTTTCGATGCTGCTTATCTGGGCATATGCCACATCTCCTGCTGCTTCGCCCCCACTATGGTTTCTGGGACTTACGATCGCTCGCTGCTTTGCCGTAGCCACAGGAGTAGTCCTGGCTTTGACACAGAGAATCAAAGAAATCGGGAAAGGAGAAATTGACGATGCAAGATACTACTGACAACACGCAGAAACAAGCCACTGACAAAAAAGCCCGAAACAGAGCTCCAATTCTCTCCGCCACTGTCACCATCGGCGTACTGGCTGTCTTTCTGGCCACATTCATTTACCCGTTACTGGGAGCCAGCTACGGAGAGGTGATTGCTTTGGGTATTTTGGTCATTTATGGTTTCGCAAT
>JAZRJO010000181.1:0-2584 GCA_045645825.1 Acetatifactor sp.
GTACCAATAGCATGATAGAGAAGGCGTACCTTGAAAGTGTAGAGCCGGGTCAGGTAAAAGAAGTGACTTTTACCCAGAAAATGAGCCTGCAGGGCGGAGAGTATCTGCTGTCTTTGGGCGTGACCGGGTTCAATAACGATGTGTTTGAGGTGTATCATCGTCTGTATGATGTGTTAAATATTACGGTGGTATCTGATAAGAATACAGTGGGATATTATGATATGGATTCTTGCGTGAAGGTGGCGGATGTATGACAGAATATATTGGAAAAGTAAAATTGGATTACAGTAAGTACCCGGGACAGGATCTGTACTGTGACGGCCGGATAGAGGACGAACTGCTTCAGATCGTGAAGGACGGCGCAGATATGGATTATACGCCGCTGATCGGTGAGAGGAAGCAGTGGCCGCTTTTGTATCATTTATCACCCCTTAGGGAAAATATTGTAGACTGGCTCCCCATAACCAAAGAGGACAAGGTGTTAGAGGTGGGCAGCGGCTGCGGCGCCATCACAGGCGCTTTTGCCCGTAAGGCAGGATCTGTTACTTGTGTGGATCTGTCCAAAAAGAGAAGTCTGATCAATGCCTACCGTCACAGGGATTGTGACAATGTGACCATCCATGTAGGCAATTTCAAGGATATTGAGCCGGGCCTTCCCACAGATTATCAGTATATCTGTCTCATTGGTGTGTTTGAATATGGCCAGGGGTATATCGGCGGTGATACCCCTTATGAGGATTTTCTTAAGATTCTGATGCGCCATCTGGCACCCGGCGGAAGGATTGTGATCGCCATTGAGAACAAATATGGTATGAAATATTTTGCCGGCTGTAAAGAGGATCATCTGGGAACTTATTTCAGTGGTATTGAGAATTATGCGGATGGCGGCGGTGTGCGTACTTTTGGCCGTAAGGGTCTGGAAAAAATATTCAGTGCCTGTGGGGTGGAGGAGTACCATTTTTATTATCCTTATCCGGACTATAAATTTATGACCACACTTTACAGCGACGGTTATCTGCCGGGTAAAGGAGAGTTGTCTAATAATCTGCGTAACTTTGACAGGGACAGGATGCTTTTGTTCCACGAAAAAGATGCTTATGACGGAGTCATCGAGGAAGGGTTGTTTTCGGTGTTTTCCAATTCTTATATGGTGGTGCTGGGGGCTGATTTTGAAATCAAGTATGCCAAATATTCCAATGACCGTGCGCCACAGTATCGAATTAAAACCCAGATCGAGGAGGATGAGACAGGGCACAGAACCGTTTTAAAGTACCCTTTGTCTCAGGAGGCACTTCCCCATGTGAAAGGAATGGAAGAGGCATTTGGACTTTTGACTGACAGGTATGAGGGTTCGGGGCTTCATATGAATCATTGTACGTTGGAGAAGGAAGGATATGCAAGATTTGAGTACATTTACGGAATTACCTTGGCTGAGTTGATGGACAAGTGCTTGGAACGAGGGGATGAAGAAGGATTTCTTGCATATTTTAGAGAGTTTGTAAAAAAGACAGGATATGGTGAGGCGTGTGCGGTTGCTGACTTTGACCTGATCTTTTCCAATATTTTAGTATCCGGTGATAAATGGACATTGATCGATTATGAATGGACAGTTGCAAAACAGGTGGATGCAAGGGAGCTTGCTTATCGGGCATTGTATTGTTATATGCTGGAGGATCAAAAGAGGGCGAAGCTGCCTCTTGACCGGATCCTAGAGGAGCTTGGGATCAGCGAGGAAGAAGCCTGCAAGCTTAGGGAACAGGAGCTGTTGTTCCAGGAGCAGGTAAACGGAAATGAGCGTTCTATGGCACAGCTGCGGGATGATATCGGTCATAAGATCACCAAGCCTCAGGAGTGGATTGACAGATATGGTGACTCCCGGGATGTAAACCGGGTACAGATTTATGAAGACAGAGGAGAAGGCTATAAGGAGGAAGAATCCTATTTTGTGGCAGATGCTTATCAGGGCGAGAATCTGATCGTGGTGGATATAGAAGTCAGTGGAGAAGTGAAGAATTTGCGGATTGACCCGTCTATGGACTGCTGTATGGTGAAGATTCAGGAACTTAGCTGGAATGGTATGGAGCTGGATGGCTGTAACGGACGCCTGATGGTGGTCAATGGCAAGGTGGCTGACCCAGCAGAGGACACGGGAAACCAGCCAAGTATCGTATTTCCCACCAAAGACCCTAATATAAATCTTCGGGTGGAGAGATTGCAGCGTTTGGGGCGAAATCTCTTGCATATGAAGATGGAAGTGGTCAGGATTCCTGAAGCTATGGCAAAGGATATGGCGCAGAAAAAGCGGTTTTGGTAATTGTGATGGAAGCTGAAAGGAGATACACATGAGCGTCCGGGAGTTCATTAGGCAGAAGCTGGTTGCATATGAAGAAAACAAGTATAAAGCCAAGCTTTCCGAAAGAAAGATCACATATAATCAGTGGATCACCCGAGAGGCAAAGAATGGCGGTAGTGTAGTGTGCAAGATGCCGGTCCAAAAGATCACGGGCGAAAGGGTTTCGGGCGAGGGACCGCAAGAAGAACCGCAGATTGTGCTGATGCAGGTTGGTGAAGGCACTTTGGCAGC
>JAZRJO010000182.1:0-1790 GCA_045645825.1 Acetatifactor sp.
CTGCTTCAAATCCGTTAGGATATACCTTTGTAATGTTCTTTAAAGATAAACCTGCCATAATTAAATAACTCCTTTCAAAATAACCATTATACTTTTTCTGATTCGACTTAACGCCGTTTCACTTCTGAATATAGTATAACGAAAAACTTGGATTTACGCCATACCACTATTCCACAAACTTTTCAGCTATCATTGTGTGAATTGCTTACAATATTTGTACTTTTTTAAATGCAATAGCATTTTAAACAAATCAAACCGTAAAAAATAGACAAAATAGACAAACCGCTTTACTGCTTATTCATCTCACTTTGAATCAGCGCTTCATCCAACTCATCCTTAAATATTCTCTCATCTTCTTCCGGATTCTCAAGATCTTCGCCTTCAGCGGACTCATTGGCAGCTTCCACCTCATCTTCCAGTTTCTGAAAGAACTTGTTGTACAATAGGGCAGCTACAAAAGCAGGTCCTGACATACCAAACAGTAATGCAATCGGAAATACCTGTGGAAAGAATGCCACGATTGCAACAGGAACCAGTGCCATAATGATCATCAGGATCGTCTTGGGGAACTGTAAAAGGCTCATGATAAACGCATTCTTGATCGTGCGTTTAATGGTGTTATCAAACTTTGCAAGTATTGCAAACACATAAGTAGCAGTAAATGCAATGAGAACGCCAATGATGCCGATGACCACCTTTAAAACAATATGAAATTCTATACTCGAATTCTTCATAATGAAAAAGTCGCCCACCAAAATAATAACTGCCAACAGAATCAGCAGCCAGATCACTGTAGCCTGCCTAAAATTCTGCTTAAAGGATTTGAAAAATCCTTTTGTTATGTAGCACTCCTCGCCTCTGACAATTTTCAGAGACATATAATGAAGTGCTGTCAGGGATGCACCTATAGTAAAAATCGGAATACAGCAGATCATTGCAAGAATATTCAATATCATCAAATCTGCCACTTTGCTAAGCCCCTGCATCAGGGGACCGTCTAAATTAAAAATACCACCCATTTCTTTTGTTCCTTTCTAAAAAATCTCTTCAATACCTTCTCTTCCGCAGTTTTCCCATAACACAGATACTTTTAGCAGATCTCTGCCCCTGCCGGCATTTCCTTCTCCGGTGTCATCAACGCCAGATTACCCTCTGCATCCTCAGCACACAGAAGCATACCCTCTGACATTACTCCTGCAAGCTTGGCAGGCTTTAAGTTCACCAGAACCATGACCTTCTTACCTACCATCTCCTCCGGTGTGTAATGCGCCTTGATGCCGGACACGATCTGCTTCACCTGGCTGCCTACGCGCACCTGGCTACACAGAAGCTTCTTAGACTTGGGCACTGCCTCACAGGCAATGATCTCGCCCACCTGGAACTGCATCTTGGCAAATTCATCGTAAGAGATTTCTTCCTTAGGCTCGATATCAATCACAGCCGCACTTGCCTGCTCTGCTTCCTCTGTATCTGTACCTGCTTCCGCTCTTCTGGCCGCAAACATGGCCTCAGCCTTCTCCACGATCTCCTTCATATCCAGACGTGCAAACAAAATCTCAGGCTTCTCAATCACACGATTGCCCTCCGGATATGATCCGAACTGCCTCAATGTGTCAAATTCCCTCAAATCAGTACAAAGCTGTGCTGCAATCTTCTCAGCAGTCTCAGGCATGAAAGGTGCAAGCAGGGATGCACCCATATTGATGCCCTCCACCAGATGATACAGAACTGTAGCCAGACGATCCCCCTTGGCCTCATCCTTGGCATGTACCCAGGGCTCTGTCTCATCA
>JAZRJO010000183.1:0-7133 GCA_045645825.1 Acetatifactor sp.
GCCTCTAAACGTTCGAAGGCAATAAGCACATCTGCCTGGCCTTCCTCTACGATAGGCTCTGCCACCTTCTCACCATAGCGCACAAAGGTAACAACACTTCCGCCACGCTGTGCCATTCCATGTACCTCGGAAAGCTTCACATCATAGCCCTGTGCCACTGTAATTCCACCTAAAATACGGCTGGTCAACAAGGTTCCCTGTCCACCTACGCCTACGATCATAATATTCTTTGTATCATTTGCCATATCTCTTATCCTCGCTTCCCTACTATGCCTCTACCTGCTCGATAGCGCCAAACTTACAAAGTCCCATGCAAAGTCCACATCCGTTACACATGGTCTCGTCGATGGAAACGGTTCCGTCCGCATTCTTGGTCAATGCAGGGCATCCGGGTCTTAAACACATGCCACATTTCTTACATTTCTCAGAAATGGGTCTGCATTTCTTGGTAAACTTCTGTCCCTTTAACAATACACAAGGAGACTTGGTGATGATCACGGATACTTCATCCCTAGCGGTCTCTTCCTTGATCACTTTCTCAAGTTCTGCGGTATCAAAAGCATTGACTTCTACTACGTTTTTGATGCCCATAGCCTTGCACATCTCATAAATGTTGATGGCAGGTACTACTTCACCCATCAAAGTCTTACCAGTTGCGGCATGGTCCTGATGACCGGTCATACCGGTGGTAGAGTTATCCAGGATCATCACAGTTCCGGTACCCTGATTATAAACCATGTTCATCAGAGAATTGATACCGGTATGCATAAAGGTGGAATCACCGATCACAGCCACCCAGTTCTTGATATAATCCTTGCCCTTCGCTTTCTCCATACCATGGAGGGTGGAAATACTGGCGCCCATGCAGACGGTGGTATCCACCACGCTAAGAGGAGCCACTGCACCCAATGTATAACAGCCGATGTCTCCTGCTGCATGAATCTTTAATTTATTTAATACAGAGTAAACGCTTCTGTGAGGACAGCCGGGGCAAAGAATAGGCGGTCTTGCCGGTACCTGGGCAGCTGCCTTGATCTCAAGCTCCTGTTTTAACACAGCCTTACGAATCATATTGGCACTGTACTCGCCCTGTACGGTAAAGATCTCCTTACCGATACACTGGATTCCCCAGGACTTGATCTGCTCTTCATAAACAGGCTCCAGCTCCTCAAATATGTAAAGTGTCTCTACTTTGGACGCAAATTCTTCGATCAGCTTTCTGGGAAGAGGATGTACCAGACCAAGCTTTAATACGGATGCCTCGGGGCAGGCTTCTTTTACATACTGATAAGCGATACCGCTGGTGATAAAACCGATCTTGGTGTCGTTCATCTCTACCCGGTTCACAGGCATGTCATAGCCATCCTCTGCCATATCCTTCAGACGTTGTTCTACATACAAGTGTCTTAATTTCGCATTGCCGGGCATCATCACAAACTTGCCTACATTTCTCTCATAGGTGATATCGATAGGCTCGCATCTCTCCTCCAAGGTAACAGGACCCTGGGAATGGGACAAACGTGTGGTGGTACGCAGGATCACAGCGGTGTCGTATTTCTCTGACAGATCAAAGGCATACTTCATGAAATCCTTGGCTTCCTGAGAATCCGAAGGCTCTAACACCGGCACCATCGCAGCTCTGGCCACACATCTGGTATCCTGCTCGTTCTGAGAAGAATACAGACCGGGATCATCTGCTGCCACCAAAACCAGACCACCATTGACACCACTGTAAGAAATGGTGTAAAGAGGGTCAGATGCCACATTCACACCTACATGTTTCATGGATGCCATGGCACGGACACCACTGATGGAGGCACCGATTGCCACTTCCATGGCCACCTTCTCATTGGGGGACCACTCTGCATATATTTCAGGGTATTTTACGATATTTTCACTGATTTCTGTACTGGGAGTACCCGGGTAAGCCGCGGATACTTTTACACCTGCCTCATAGGCACCTCTGGCAATAGCTTCATTGCCAAGCATGATTTTCATTTCGCTCATTTTTTTATCCTTTCTCTTCGCTTCTGGGTTATCCTAAGTTTTGGTCTGCAATTAATTTTCCTGCACCGTACATCTCACGCAGCTTGGGCTTCTCGATCTTGCCGGTGGGGTTTCTGGGGATCTCTGCAAAAATCACCACGTGGGGACGCTTATATCTGGGAAGTGTCATGCAATACTCCTTCACTTCCTCTTCCGTCATGGTCATACCTTCCTTCACCTCGATAACCGCTGCCGGAATCTCGCCCAGACGCTTGTGTTTCAGACCGATAACTGCCACATCGTGTACCTTGTCGTTGGTGCGGATAAAGTCTTCGATCTGTACCGGATACAGGTTCTCACCGCCGCTGATGATCACGTCCTTCTTACGGTCTACCAGGAAGAGGAATCCATCCTCATCCTCCTGTGCCATGTCTCCGGTAAAGAGCCAACCATCTCCAAGCACTTCGCTGGTAGCTTTCTCATCCCGGTAATAACAGGTCATGACACCGGGACCCTTAACTGCCAGCTCACCCACTTGCCCCTTGGGCACAGTGTTACGATGCTCGTCTACAATCTTTACCTCCCAACCATAACCGGCCTTGCCGATGGCACCAACCTTGTGAATATTCTCCACACCAAGGTGTACACAGCCGGGTCCGATGGATTCGGACAAACCGTAGTTGGTATCGTAAGCATGCTTGGGGAAGAGGCTCTTCCACTTCTTGATCAGACTCTGAGGAACGGGTTGGGCACCGATATGCATCAGACGCCACTGTTCCAACTCATAGTCTTCCAAATTCACCTTACCGCTCTCAATGGCTTCCAAAATATCCTGGGCCCAGGGAACCAGGAGCCATACGATGGTACATTTCTCTTTTGATACCGCATCCAGAATAAATTCCGGCTTAGTACCCTTAAGAAGCACTGCCTTACTGCCTGACAGTAGGCTTCCGAACCAGTGCATTTTGGCACCGGTATGATACAGAGGCGGTATGCACAGGAACACATCATCCTTCTGCTGTCCGTGGTGATTCTGCTCTACCTTGCAGGAATGCACCAGACTTCTGTGTTTATGTAAAATCGCCTTCGGGAATCCTGTGGTTCCGGAAGAAAAATAAATAGCTGCATCGTCATCGTCACAAAGTGCCACATCCGGAGACTGACTGGAACAGTTAGCAGCCAGGGAGTTGTAATCATCTGCAAAACCCGGACAGCCCTCACCCACGTAGATCAGCAGTCTGCCCTTGCTGATCCGGTCTGCGATCTCCTCCACACGTCCGATGAAGGAATTACCGAATACCAGCACATCCACCTCTGCCAGATTGACACAATACTCAATCTCATCTGCGGAATAGCGGAAGTTCAGAGGTACTGCCAATGCGCCTGTCTTCAAAATACCAAAATAAATAGGCAGCCATTCCAAACCATTCATCATCAGAATTGCCACCTTATCGCCCTTCTTGATCCCTCTTTGGAGCAACAGATTCGCAAACCGATTGGCCTTCTCATTAAAGACACTCCAGCTGATCTCACGGCGATAACTGGTCTTGGGACTGGGCTCTATCAGTTCGTACTCCTTCCAGGTAACCCTGCGGTCTTCTTTAATCTCAGGGTTGATCTCTACCAGACAGATATCGTTAGGATATTCTCTGGCATTCTTCTCTAAAAACTCTATAATAGGCATTTCTTTCCTCTCATTCTGCCGTTTGCACGACATATTCTTTAGCACTTTAACGCTTTTACTCGCTAAATTGATTATAACAAAAGTTCACCGTTCGGTCAACTAAAATTTAGCTTGTCCACTGTACCTTTTGCAACAATGGTCACAGAGCCGTGGACACCTTTAGAATCCCAAAATCTGTGCCACAAACACCACTGCCGCTGCACCCACCGCTACAGTAAGCAATCCTTTCTTAAAATAAGCCAGAATTACTGCGGCCACACATCCGGCCACAGCACTTCCCGTAGTGCCTGTACTGGAAAAGATAGCCGGAAACGTCATGGCCGCCAGTACCGCATAAGGCACATAATATAAAAAGGATCGAATCCTCACATTGGTAATCTTCTTGCGGAAAATAGCCATGGGCAGCATACGTATCAAATAGGTGGTCAGCGCCATCACAGCAATTCCTATAATAATACATCCTGTATTCATTGACACTTCTCCTCCTTTGCCCCATTCCCCTGCACGCCTGCATCTGCCGGGACGTCTGCATCCCCTTCCTGCACATCAATGGGAAACAGCCATGTTGCAATCCCGCTGACCAAAAGCGTGATCACAATGATGGCCCAGCCCCCGGAGAGATTCTTAAGCACCGGCAGGTAAGTAAATCCCAGACTGGCTGCAATGGCCATGATTACTGTCACCATCACACTCTTCTGCTCCCTGGCCGGCGGAATGATAATGGCGATAAACATACCATACAATGCGATTCCCATGGCATTGGTAAGTGCCGGCGGCATAAAGGAAGCTGCCACAGCGCCAAACAACGTACCGCCTGTCCACCCCAACACCGGTGTGAGGATTAAGCCTGCCATATATGCTCCGGTCAGATCACTACGACTCTGCATAGACACTGCAAAGATTTCATCCGTGATACCGTAAGATATGGCCAGCCTATGTCCCATCTTCATACCACCATGCACCTTCTGGGACACAGAAAGAGACATCAGAAAGTAACGGATATTGATAATCAGGGTCGTCAATGCCAGCTCCACCATAGTCCCCTGTGCCACCAGGATATTCAGCCCGGCAAACTGACCGGCACTGGTCAGATTAAACAGCGAAATCGCCACTGCCGACCACACCGGCAATCCGGACAATACAGCCGTCAGTCCAAAGGCCATGGATACAGAAAAATACCCCAGACATATGGGGATACCATCCTTGATTCCTTGTACAAATTCCTGCTTTTTCATTTGATATATGTAATTCCTTTCCTCTTCCAACGTCATACTTTGACAGTATAACACAGAATGTCAGGAAAATCTAGGGCTGAACGTCACTATTTCTTAATAGCCTGAATGGTGATACAACCGGGGCCGCCGTGGGTGATCAAAGCCGGCGACAGCTGTAGGATTTCAATGGACGTCCCGGTAAATTGCTCTCGGATCTGCCCTAATATTTCCACTGCTTTCTCATACGCCCCTGCATGACCCACACTGATCAGATAGTTTTCATCCACCTTTAACTCCTTCAAATAACTGATGACGGCTTCTACTGCTTTCCTTACGGATCTCTTAATGACAAAGGGCTGTATGCGCTTTTTATCGGCAGTCTGGGTCAGCACGGGAACAATCTTGATCAAAGCGCCTATTTTGGCAGCTACCGGCGTTAATCGACCGCTTCTTTTCAAAAAATTAAAATCAACAGGGATCACAAAGGATACAGAGCTTTCGATACTTTTGTACAAAGCCTTCTTGATCTCCTCTATATGAAAACCCTCTTCTCTTAATCGGATGGCCTTTTGTACCAGATAACGGTGAGGACCTGCCAGTGTCTTGGTATCCATGATATGAATGTGCTCATTCTGTTCCATACAATTTCCGGCCCCTACTGCATTCTGGTAAGCACCTGACAGACCATCTCCGATGGATAACATCAATATCTCCTCTTCCCCGGCTTCTTCAAAGGCTTCCATCACCTCACCGATGGCAGGCTGGGAAGATGTAGGTACACCTCCATTTTCAATCATTCTCAAAAATTCTTCACTCTGAATATCAACGTAATCTTTATATGTTTCATCATTGATCGCCACACTCACCGGGATAATCGTGATTCCCAGTTCTTTGCCCTCCTGTGGTGAATATAGTGTTGATGAATCTGCAATAATCTTCATTCTCTTTGGCCTCCAGGTAATTAGTCTTAAATACTTTACTATGTAGTTTATATTACTACATTACCACTAGAGTGCCCGTTTGTAAACACTTATTTTCATCAATTTACCGGCCATTGGGTTTATCAAAAAATATCTCTGTACTTAATTCAAAAATCGCTTGACAACAGCCTCTATATATGTCAATATATTGTAGTAACCACAAATTGATTGCACTATATATTGTGCCATAGTTTTTTAACGAAAGCAAGGTCTATACATATGATTCAGAGTATTATCAAGCGTGACGGACGTGTCGTTTTATACGACCAGAACAAAATTGCAAGCGCTATTCTGAAAGCCTTGGAAGCTTCCCACGACGGAGATGCTGCCGACGCTGCCAGAGTCGCCAATGATGTACAGCGAGAGCTGGAAGGACTTTTTGTAACAGGAGCACCTAATATTGAAGTGATTCAGGATACCGTAGAGCGTCAGTTAATGAACCATGGCTTCAGTGCTGCAGCCAAGGTTTATATCCTTTACCGCGCCAACCGCACCAGAGCCCGTGAATCCAAAACAATGCTGATGAGAACCATCGACGAGATCACCAATGTGGATGCCCGTATCAGTGATATGAAGCGTGACAATGCCAATATCGACGGTAACACTGCCATGGGCAGTATGCTCCAGATCGGTTCTGCAGGTGCCAAGTCCTACAACGAAGCTTATCTGTTACGTCCCGAGCACGCTAAGGCTCATCGTGAAGGTGACATTCATATACATGATTTTGATTTTTATTCCCTGACTACTACCTGTTGTCAGATTGATATCGTTAAGCTGTTCCACGGCGGTTTTTCCACCGGTCACGGATACTTACGTGAGCCTAACAGCATCCAGAGCTACGCTGCTTTGGCCGCCATCGCCATTCAGTCCAACCAGAACGACCAGCACGGCGGGCAGTCCATCCCTAACTTTGATTACGGTATGGCAGAGGGCGTTGCCAGAACCTATCGCAAGGCTTATATCCGCCGTCTGAAAGAAGCATTGGAAGATCTGCTGGATCTGGACAATGAGATGGATTCCATCAAGGAAATCGTGGCTACTGCTGAGAAAGCATGTGGCGAGACTGCCAAGATGGCCAATAAAGAAGATTTTGACAAGAAGATCATCCAGAATCTGACCATGCAATACAACATCACCGAGGCACAGGCCCAAAGTCTGGTAACAAGAGCCAGAAAACGTGCATGGCAAAAAGCAGACCGGGATACACAGCAGGCCATGGAAGGTTTTGTTCACAACTTAAACACCATGCATTCCCGTGCCGGCGCTCAA
>JAZRJO010000184.1:0-2481 GCA_045645825.1 Acetatifactor sp.
AGTGTAGTAACAGACCCTATCTATATGTGGGTGACAGATTCTTTTGTAACGGTAGAAGAAGGGCAATTGTTCCAAAACACCTGTAATATCCAGAATTATATGAGTATGACTCATTTCTTTACCAGATATGTGAGAGATTTGGGTGTGATTTCCATAGAAAAGGCGTTGGAAAAGGTTTCCTCCATTCCTGCAAAGCATTACCGCTTAGAAGGAAGAGGTGTATTGGCAGAAGGAAATTTTGCGGACATTAATGTGTTTGATTTAAATGAATTAAAAGTAAACGCTACATTTGAGCAGGTAAATCGTTACAGTACAGGTATGGATTATGTGATTGTCAACGGCGTACCGGTCATTGAGAAGGGTGTGCATACAGGTGCACGTGCCGGTCGGGTGTTGCGGCATAAAAAATAACATGTACCCTAATAAGGAAAGGAGAGTTAGAATGAAAGAAAAAATAGATATTATCATCTTCGGAGGACAGAGCAATATGCAGGGGCAATCAGAGAAGCTGAGCAATTGTGATGCGGTTGAAAATGCTTATGAATACCGTTTCCTGGAGGACGAGCTGATTCCTTTGTGTAATCCGGTGGGAGAAAATATCAAAATCGACAGAACTCCGGGGATTGCCCACCAAAAAGGCGGTGACGGACAAAAATGGTTAAGAGAGCATGTGACAGGTGGTTCTGCATCCGGAAACACCAACCTGGTGCCTGAATTTTGCAAAGCCTACAATGAGGTGGCCGGAACAAAGGTTGTGGCAGTTCACGCAGCCAAAGGAAGCACTCAGATCGATTACTGGCTTCCGGGAACATTTGGTTATCAGTTTATTGTGGATAAAGCAAAGGCTGCCATCGAAAAGGCTGCTTCCGTGTATGAAGTCGATCGTATCTTTTTTGTCTGGCTTCAGGGAGAGAGCGATGCTTTGGCCCGTGTAACGAAAGAGGAGTACATGGAAAAGATTGTTTACCTGAATCAAGGATTAAAGGAGAGCCTGGGGATAGAAACCTTTGGTATCATCCGTGTAGGTCGCTTTACGAAGGATGAAAGAGATCAGGAGATCATAAATGCCCAGGATGAAATCTGTGAAAAGGATGGAGATTTTACCATGCTCACGGATATCGCGGCGCAAATGAGTGAAGAAGCGCAATATATGAACCCCTACGTTCCCGGACATTTCAGTGCAGAAGGGCTGGAACTATTAGGAAAAACAGCAGGGGAAGCACTAGGGAGGAGAATAAAATGAGAAAGATTGCAGTTCCCATAACCTCACGTTTATTAACGCTGGAGGATAAAAATAATATTGTTAATCAACTTCGCAAAATGGAAGCGGAATACGTACTGATTGGAATCGGTACGGTAAAGGTGGATGCATTGAAGCGCAAGGAAGAGTTGCAATTATTGACGGAGAGCTGCGCATTTTTTGAAAAGCACGGTTTTAAGACCGGAATCTGGTTGTGGAGCTTTTATATACCGGAAGAGGTTCCTTATCAGCGAATGATTTCCTTGGATGGGGTGGCCTCTGAAAAGATTTGTCCGTTAGATGGGAACTTTGCTGAATTTTATGATGGATATATCAGAGACATTGTGCAGTATGCGAAGCCGCATTTAATTTTGTTTGATGATGATTTTTCTATGGGAAGAATGGAAGAAGAGAGAATTGCTTGTGCTTGTCCCAAGCATCTTGAGAGAATTTCCCAAATCGTGGGAGAAGAGGTAGGTCCGGAAGGTCTGGAGGAAAAACTTTTCACTGGAAAGGCAAATAAATACAGGGATGCTTATATACAGGCAATGCGTGAGACTTTGATCGGGGTTGCCGACAGATTGAGGAATGTGGTGAATGAAGTGAATCCTTCTGTGCGTCTTGGCATATGTTCTTTGATGGCTGCATGGAATATGGATGGTGTGGGTTCTTTTGAGATCGCAAAACATCTCGCAGGAGATAACAAGCCATTTGTAAGACTCATCGGCGCGCCATACTGGGCTGTGGACAAATTCTATGGTAATCGTCTGCAGGATGTGATCAATCTGCAGCGAATGGAAGCTTCCTGGAGAGATGAGGATGTGGAAGTATTATACGAAGGAGACGTGTATCCCAGACCACGGTTTGCTACTCCCTCAAATTATCTGGAGGCTTATGACATGGCACTTTTGGCAGATGGTACGGCAGATGGTATCATAAAGTATGTGATTGATTATTATTCACCCGAAGGATATGAGGAAGGCTATATTGAGCGTCATTTGAAAAATGCCCCCAACTATGAGTGGATCATGAAAAATATGCGTAACAAAACCAATGTGGGTGTCAGAGTCTACGAGTTTATGCATGCAATAAAGACAACCAATTTGCCTGAAACATATGCCGGACATCAATATATCCAGAACAGATATTCCTCCCCGGCATCTAAGGTGATGTCTGCTTGTTCAGTACCAATTATTTATTCAGGTGAAGGTTGCTGTGGCGTTGCCTTTGGTGACAATGTT
>JAZRJO010000185.1:0-2172 GCA_045645825.1 Acetatifactor sp.
GTACACGAGTAAGGTTTTAAGCACACGAATGATACCGATCCAACCATGGTGATCCCGGAACTGATCCGTATCCTGACCAAGCAGGAAGGATTCTCTATGACAGAGGCTATTTCGGTGGTCAGCCGGACCTGCGCGTATACCAACCATACCATTCTGGCTGAGGCATTGGAAAAGTGGCCCCTGCACTATCTGGAAAGGGTGGTGCCACAACTGGTTCCCATCATCAAGGAGTTGGATGTGCGTGTGCGTAAGCAGTACCCGAATCCGAAGGTGCAGATCATTGACGAGAACAGAAGAGTCCATATGGCTCATATAGACATTCACTATGGCTTTTCGGTAAACGGTGTAGCTGCCATTCATACGGATATTCTGAAAGAGACGGAGCTGAATCATTTTTACAAGCTGTATCCTTATAAATTCAATAATAAAACCAACGGTATCACCTTCCGCAGATGGCTGCTGTCTTGCAATAAAGAGTTGACCAAGCTTTTGGAGGAGACCATCGGAAGCGGTTTTAAGAAGGACGCAGAGGAGCTTCAGAAGCTGCTTATCTTTCAGGAAGACAGCAGGGTGCTGGATGCCATTACCAAGATCAAGAAGCAAAAGAAGGAGGCCTTGGCTGCCTATATTGCAAAGCATGAGGGTGTGGAGCTTGACCCGGAATCCATCTTTGACATTCAGATCAAGCGAATGCATGAGTATAAGCGTCAGCAGATGAATGCACTGTATATCATCCACAAATATCTGGAGATTAAAAAAGGCAAAAAGCCGGTGCGGCCCATATCTTTTCTCTTTGGTGCAAAAGCAGCGCCTGCCTATGTGATCGCCCAGGATATTATTCACCTGCTATTGGTATTGCAGGAAATTGTAAATCATGACCCGGATGTGGCGCCTTTCATGAAAGTAGTGATGGTGGAGAATTATAATGTAAGCTATGCAGAGAAGCTGATTCCTGCATGTGATGTGTCTGAGCAGATCTCTCTGGCGAGCAAGGAGGCCAGCGGAACCGGTAATATGAAGTTTATGTTAAACGGTGCTGTGACATTGGGGACTGCAGACGGTGCTAACGTGGAAATCCGTGAACTGGTGGGCGATGAGAATATTTATATATTCGGTCAGGACTCCGATACTGTTATTCGGCATTATGCAGACAGGGATTATGTTTCCAGACAATATTATGAGAAAAGTCCGGTGATCAAAGAGGCGGTGGACTTTATTGTAAGTAGCAAGGCTCTTTCAGTAGGACATGAGGAGAATCTGCGAAGATTGTATCATGAACTGTTGAATAAGGACTGGTTTATGACACTTTTAGACTTGGAGGATTATATTGCCACCAAGGACAGAATGTTTGCGGATTTCGAGAACAGGGAGAAGTGGAAGAGAATGAGCCTGATTAATATTGCCAAGGCCGGGTTCTTCTCTTCAGATCGCACTATACGTCAGTATAATGAGGATATCTGGAAATTAAGTTAAGTAGTAGCCGAGGCATAGGTCTGCAGAGAAATGAAAAAACCGGAGATGTCAATGTGTAGTTACACAGGGCGCTCCGGTTTATTTGCTATCTATGATGCAAGGCCAGATAGGAATTGTGGTATTCTTTACGATAGGTAACATCTTTATCAAACCAATCTGGCGGCAAAAAGTTTTCGGCAGCTTCTTTGCTTCCAAATTCCACCTCTGCCATAATGAGCGGAGCAAAAGGTGGGTCAAACACATCCAGTTCAATTGTCAATGTATAATCATCCGGCGGTGTAGGGCAGCCTTCCTTAAATTGGGGATGATGCAGTGGAATACGGTATCTCGTCTTGGATATGATATTGCCGTCAGCCTTCGCACGCAAATGATAGTATGAAGCTTCATTTAAAGGCAGATTGCTTTCATCACGGGCCATCATGCCTTTTCCTTTGTAAGTCAGATAGTATTCGTTATCCTCTTTTCTGACTCTTACTACGGGATCTACGCTCAGGTAGGCTTGTTCGATATGATGATGCGGGTAGGCTTCCAGATTCTCGGGAAGTGTTTTTAAAGTAAATTTTCTTTCTATTTCCATGATGTTCTCCTAACTGTTTTGGGGCATGATATTCATTATCTTAAGTATATCGCTTTTTATGCCGGAAAGCAAATGATTTCTTGGATTGGTTTGACAGATGGGGTGAAAGTTATTATAATGAA
>JAZRJO010000186.1:0-3067 GCA_045645825.1 Acetatifactor sp.
AGACATTGATGCTCTGGTCGCAACGCTGAATGCTGCTGCCACGGCGGATGAATTCAAGGCAGCACTGACCGCTTACCTGACGGACAAGTACACGGCTGCATACATGGAGAGCGATTATGAAAATCTGCTTTCCAAGGCAGATGTGGTACTTATGGATGTGCCCTGTTCAGGACTTGGCGTCATGGGCAAGAAGCGAGACATCAAATATCATGTAACCCCAGAGAGCCTTAGTGAAATTACGAAACTTCAAAAGGAAATTGTGTCTGCCAGCTGGCAGTATGTAAAGCCGGAGGGAACATTGCTTTACAGTACCTGCACAGTGCGCAGGGAAGAGAATGAAGAAATGTGTCGGTGGATCTGTGAAAACTTTCCCTTTACCATGGAGGAGAGCAGACAGCTCTTTCCGGGAGAGGATGACTGCGACGGCTTCTTTTATGCAAGGCTTCGACGCAACAAAAGGCTGTGATGTGAGAAAAGCCTAAGGGCACATAAAGAGTGAGATGGATGATAACATGAATGTGAAAATAGATATCAAGTCCCTGACACTGGAAGAACTGACAGAGGTTCTGAAGGAAAAGGGAGAAAAAGCTTTTCGTGCAAAACAGATGTATGAGTGGATGCACAGTAAGCTTGCCAGAAACTTGGATGAGATGACCAATCTGTCCAAGGATTTCAGAACAGAGTGTAAGGAATGGTGTGAATACACTGCGCTCACCCCTGTGAGAGTACAGGAATCCAAGATTGACGGTACGAAGAAATTTCTCTTCGGCCTTGCAGACGGTAATGTGGTAGAGAGTGTCTGGATGAAATACCAGCACGGCAACAGTGTCTGCATCTCCTCCCAGGTGGGTTGCCGTATGGGCTGCAGCTTCTGTGCCTCCACCCTGGATGGGTTGGAACGCAATCTGACACCGGCAGAGATGCTGGATCAGATTTATGCCATCACACGCCTGACCGGAGAGCGAGTGTCTAATGTGGTGGTGATGGGAACCGGCGAACCATTGGACAATTATGAGAATGTGCTACGTTTTCTGAAGCTCCTTACAGATGAAAATGGTCTGCACATCAGCCAGCGCAACATCACCCTGTCTACTTGTGGTCTGGTACCCAAGATGAAGGAACTGGCAGATGAGAAGCTACAGATCACACTGGCACTTTCCCTGCATGCTACCACGGATGAAAAGCGCCGCAGGCTCATGCCCATTGCCAACCGTTACTCCATAGAGGAATTGATGGAAGCCTGCGCCTACTATTTTGAACAGACAGGCAGGCGGATCACTTTTGAATACAGTCTGGTGGGCGGTGTCAATGACCGTGACGAGGATGCCAGAGAACTGATTGAACTGGCCAGACCCTTGTGTTGTCACGTAAATCTGATTCCGGTGAACCCCATTAAGGAACGGGATTATGTACAATCAGACAAGGAAAGTATCCTTCGCTTTAAAAATAAGCTTGAAAAAAATAAAATTCATGTTACTATTAGAAGAGAAATGGGGAGAGACATAGACGGTGCCTGCGGGCAACTGCGGCGTCGCCATATGACAGCTTCGGAAGGGTATGCAGAATAGGAGGAAAGAAACGTGCTGAATGCGTTTGCCATAACAGATATTGGCAGAAAGAGAAAATTGAATCAGGATTTTGTATTCGCTTCTGAACAGGCAGTGGGTAAGCTGCCGAATCTTTTCATTGTGGCGGATGGTATGGGCGGACATAATGCTGGGGATTATGCATCCAAATATACAGTTGAGACTATAGTAGAAGAGATCGGGCGTTCTGAGGAAGAGCTTTCTGTGAAAAGCATAAGGCAGGCAATTGAGATTGCCAACGATAAGATCAGGCAGAAGGCCAATGAGGATATTTCACTGCATGGAATGGGCACTACTGTAGTGGCAGCGTCCTGCATAGATAATGTTCTGGAGGTGGCCAATGTAGGTGACAGCAGGCTTTACATTATCGGAGAAGAAATCAGACAGGTCACAAGAGATCATTCTCTGGTGGAAGAAATGGTGAGAATGGGCGGTCTTGAAAGAGAAGCGGCCAGAAACCATCCGGAGAAAAATATTATCACCAGAGCCATCGGAGCAGACAGAACTGTGGAAGTAGATTTTTTTACTGTGGATCTGAATAAGGGAGATATCATACTGATGTGCTCGGATGGTCTGACCAATATGCTGGAGGATAAGGAAATCTTTGAAATTATACATGGACAGAAGGATATCCGTCTGGCAGCAGAAGCATTAGTAAAGGCAGCTAACGATAACGGCGGAAAAGACAACATAGCGGTAATAATGATTGAACCGTAAGTTGAGATTTTCATTGTTTGAATGGAGAATTAGGTATGATAAAGATAGGAATGATAGTAGGCGACCGTTATGAGATATTGGAAAAAATCGGAACCGGCGGTATGTCTGATGTATACAAAGCAAAATGTCATAAGCTGAATCGCCTTGTAGCTGTGAAAGTTTTGAAACAGGAATTTAGTGAGAATGCCAATTTTGTGTCCAAATTCCGGATTGAGGCTCAGGCTGCGGCAGGACTCATGCATCCCAATATTGTGAACGTGTATGATGTAGGTGAGGAAAACGGGATTCATTATATTGTCATGGAACTGGTTGAGGGAATTACCCTGAAGAGATATATTGAGAAAAAAGCCAGATTATCATATAAAGAGGCTGTAAGCATTGCGATCCAGGTAAGCATGGGTATCGAGGCGGCTCACAATAACCATATTATCCACAGGGATATCAAGCCTCAGAATATTATTATTTCCAGAGAAGGTAAGGTGAAGGTGACTGATTTCGGCATTGCCAAGGCGGTGAGCGGGGCGACGGTTGTCAACAGCAGCACTACCGTAATGGGGTCCGTTCATTATCTTTCACCGGAACAGGCCAGAGGCGGCTTTGTCGATGCGAGGACCGATATCTATTCGCTGGGTATCGTGATGTTCGAGATGCTGACCGGCATTGTTCCCTTTGACGGGGAAAACGCCGTTTCAGTGGCGATGATGCACATCAATAATGATGTTCCTGCGCCTTCCAGATTCAATAATGAAGTTTCATGGGCGATG
>JAZRJO010000187.1:0-1854 GCA_045645825.1 Acetatifactor sp.
TGCGAGCACGATTTTCATCCGCATATCGTCTCTGGCTGAACTGTTATAAGAAAAAATTAGATTAACTGTAGTATTTTTGTAAAAGATGTGGTATTCTATTGATAGGAATAATAAATTGAAAAAGAAAGGATGATGTGGATATGAATAAATTGGATTTTATGGAAATTGCAAAAATAAAAGAATTATTGCGTAAGAAAGAGAAAGAAGATAAGTGTTGTAATGTGCTGGTGTGGGTACTGGCTATCATTGGCGTGGTTGCAGCAGTGGCAGGTATCGCTTATGCTATTTATCATTACATGAATCCTGATTATCTTGAGGATTTTGATGATGAATTCGAAGATGAGTTTGAAGATGAGGAAGACCTATTCGAAGACGAGGTGTAAGGCACGTCGGTAAAATGCATTGAGAGGAGGAGACAGCTGCCTCGACATAGAAGCAGCTGTCTGTTTTGTATGAAAAAAGGACAGGTATACGAGGGCATTGTGGAGAAGGTGAACTTTCCCAATAAAGGCGTGGTGCGGGTAGGCGAAGAGACTTGCATCGTAAAGAACAGCCTGCCCGGTCAGAAGATTCGGTTTTGTGTGAACAAAGTAAGAAAAGGGAAGGCGGAGGCCAGACTGGTGGAGATCTTAGAGAAATCTCCTCTGGAAATGGACCATGGGTGTTCCCATTTTGGGTTGTGCGGTGGATGTACCTATCTGTCACTTCCCTATGAAGAACAGTTAAAGATTAAGGAACAGCAGGTAAAGAAGCTTCTGGACAGTGTACTGGATCGTCAGGGAGACTGGATCTGGGAAGGCATTAAGGGTAGCCCTAAATATCATGAATACCGCAATAAAATGGAGTTTTCCTTTGGCGACGAGATAAAGGACGGACCTCTTTCCCTTGGCATGCATAAAAGGGGAAGCTTTTATGATGTGGTGACGGTTACCGATTGTAAGATCGTGGACAGTGACTATCGCTTGATCTTAAAGACGGTGAGAGATTACTTTGCCCAAAGAAACGTCACGTTCTTCCATAGACTGCGCCATGAGGGCTATCTGCGTCATCTGTTGGTGCGAAAGGCTTCTAAGACGGGAGAGATTTTGGTGGCACTGGTGACTACTTCCCAGAATCCTTGGGGGACAGAGGCTACATCGGACAAGGATGAAAATGTCTGTGTAAAACAGAATGCTGCCCAACAGAACAAAGAGGCTTTGGATGATTTGATTCAGGGCTTCTGTCAGGTGCTTCTGAAACTGGAGCAGGAAGGCTGCTTAAGTGGAACCTTTAAGGGGATTTTACACATCACCAATGATTCCCTGGCTGATGTGGTAAAAAGTGACCGCACTGATATCTTGTACGGCAGTGACTATTTTGAAGAAGAGTTGCTTGGACTGTCCTTCCGTATTTCCACATTTTCCTTTTTCCAGACCAATTCCTACAGTGCAGAAGTGTTGTATCAGACTGCCAGAGAGTACGTGGGTGATCTGGAAGCAATGGGCAAAGAAGGAAAGAAGCCCACTGTATTTGACCTGTATAGCGGTACCGGAACCATAGCCCAGTTGATGGCGCCGGTGGCAAGTAAGGTGATCGGCGTGGAGATCGTGGAGGAAGCGGTGGAAGCGGCCCGCCGTAATGCCATGCAGAATAGACTTACTAACTGTGAATTCATAGCGGGCGATGTGCTGAAAGTGCTGGACGAAGTGGAAGAGAAGCCGGATCTGATCATTTTAGATCCTCCGAGGGATGGGATTCATCCAAAGGCGTTGCCGAAGATCATCGCATATGGAGTGGATCGCATTGTGTATATTTCCTGTAAGCCGGATAGTCTGGTGAGAGACCTGGAAGTGTTCCTGGAAGGCGGATATCGGG
>JAZRJO010000188.1:0-7372 GCA_045645825.1 Acetatifactor sp.
ATTGGAAGCACTTGGATAAACGAACAACTTCAAAAACAGACCATTGATGTTCAAAATGACTAACATTTGTATGCTATGGATACCTGGAATGCAGTAAAAGATGAAAATGGAATTTCACCCGTAACAATGGTCCTGACTGACGCACCTGCAGACAATTTAGTTACATATGACCGTTCGATATTGCCATACGCTGGTTTTTGCTATATGAACAAAAACGATGTTGAAATATTTAGTGTTATTGTTATGTTATGATTACACATGGTCTACAAGCGGAGACCCCTATTCCTATGACGTACAAACAGTAACACTTCATGAACTTGGTCACGCACTTGGAGTTGCACATTGTCACGAAGCTAACGGCGATCCCGAAAACAAAGGCCCTTGCTGGAATAGAACCTGTTTAACAAATGTTATGAATCCGGTTGCGTCACTAGGCATACAAAATACTACCTTGAAAGAATATGATACTGCTTCATATTTAGTAACCTATTGGTAAATTATAAGAAGGTCGCTTATGAAAAAATATAGTATGAAATGTAAAATAACTGTCTCGATAATATTTCTCAGCATCGTAGGAGTATTATTTATAGGACTGATCAAATTTAATAGTACTTCCGAAAACAGTACTTCTGAAAACAGTACCTCCGAAAACAGTACTACCCAAAAATATCAAAGAGTCCGCTATGGATCTTTTGTTTATTATTCATTTGAACAAGCTACTAATACCGCAGCTACTATCTTGCACGGAAAAGTTATTTCCAAGAGCGACACAAAAACGTACGAGTATATTGATAGTGTTGGAAAAGAATGTATTGAATTCTATAAAGAGGTGACAATTGAGGTAATTGATGCTTTGAAAGGTGACATATCTGAAAATACCATAACCTATATAGAAATGTCTGATGGCGAAACAGACGATTATATTTTTACCATAGATGGCTTAAAGAATATATTGGTAGATATAGACACCGAATATATCTTTTTTCTAAACAAAAATGGGGTCATGATCTCTCCCGGGTGTATTCTACGCGTTTCAGATGGAAATGTTATAATAAAAGGTGATATGTTACCCAAATCATATACACCTACAGATCCAAGTTCAAAATCTATTGATATCGAAACATATGTTAATGCAATTAAAGACCAAGTCTAATGTATTTATTGACACTGACGGTATACATATAGATATTGATACATTCACAATAGGTGACAACAATATTGAAATAGCCACATGTATAACCAATAAGTCCATTGGAAGCACTTGGATAAACGAACAACTTCAAAAACAGACCATTGATGTTCAAAATGACTAACATAATCTCTGCTCGTATCCGTCCTGCTTCTTTGTTTCGGTACGGATGTGGCGAACTATCGTTGGGATACGGATAGTACCACGTTGCAATTTATCTTAATAACCAAATCAGGCAAACCAACCGCTATATTAGTAGTAGGTTTAAGATAGTATTTATTCCGTATGTTAAGGCTCTGAGCTCCTCAGAGCCTTAATTTGTCGTATCACTTTTTGATGATATACTTCATGTTGACGCATTCTACAAATACAAGTATAATGTTTATAAAACTGAATGGCCCAAAATCAAGGAGGTCTTCCCTACAATGATCATACTCAAACTATTGTGTTTGTTAATATATATTATGGCTTTCCCCGGATTACGTGGGCTCATCATCCTCTTTTTCATCTGCATCACCATATACGACGCAATAAAGAAACGCAAAAAAGCACTTGTCATTAACCTATGCCTGGATCTATGCCTTATTGCCACCGCATTCGTAATGATGTCGACCCACTATCCATTATTTAAGTCAATTGACTTTATGCGTTTTAGACTGTTGGAAAATGTATATACCTCTTATGCGGAGGAACTGATACCGAATTTTGAAGATGTGGAAGAAGGATACTGGAATGTTTATGATGGCGGTGGCAACATCTTTCTAAGCCACCGTGGTCTTATATATTATCACAAAAAGGGAGAAGACACTGTAATCTTCTTCCCCACTGATAGAGCTTTTATGAGCGGCTATTTCTACTACAGCACCGACACCGATAAAGACATCATTGATAACCCCGGCAAATACTGGACCTCTGCCCCAAAAGAGTCTCCTTATGATCATTACCAACCCTTAGGTGACAACTGGACTTACATTCACCTGTATTAGCCTTTTAATTTTTCAAAGAAACATTGTCATATAAAGCGGCAGGTATACCACCCCATCTTGTTCCTTATAATCCTTTGTATGCAGCACATACGCTGTATCCAAAGCTTCCACATATTTCTTCCTCAATTTATTGATAGATGATAATGTATACCTGTCTCCCGACTTCACCTCAATAGGTGAGATATTATGCTTGCTTGTAATCTTTTTCTTTGCGATCAGGAAGTCTATTTCCATCCGGTCGGCCGCATTTGTTCTGGAGTTTTTGGAGAAGAAATACAATTTATGACCTGCTGCCACCAGCATCTGAGCCACCATATTCTCCATCAGCATGCCACTGTTCACAGATAATTTATCAAACAGTAGCTTTCGATAAATTTCTTCCGCTACAATACCGTTCTCATCAAAAGCGTGACTGATCAACAGACCTGTATCCGCCATATAACACTTTAAGGTCTTTCTCTCCATGTTCAGCTTCAGTCCGATGTTTGGCTCCGTAGAATTATAGCATGTATTTACGATCATAGCATCATCCAGCCAGAAAAAAGGCTGCTTATACTGACGCAAGCGAGCCCCTGACTTAATATCCTTTAACCTAAATTTCTTCTCGTGTTTTGAAAGCTGTGCAGGAATTTCATCAAAAATCGCCTCTACATCCAATGAATTTCCCTCTGAATGCTTCATAATATCATCACGATATAGTCTGAGAATATCTCGCTTTACACTGTCCACAGCTTCAAAATCATGACTTTCCACATACTTTGTAACTGCCTGAGGCATCCCTCCGACAATCATATACTGCCTAAAATAATCCATTGCCTTCCGATGTAACATCTGCCCCACCGGACGCTTATTGTCGAAACATTGCTTTATAACAGGCACCAATGTATCATCACCAAGAGCCCACAAAAATTCTTCAAAATCCATGGGATACATACTGATATGCCGTTCTTCCGAAGGAATCACAATATCCTTCACATTCTTGCGTATAGACATCAGAGACCCTGTCTCTATATAATCATACCTTCCATCCGCCACCAGATACTTAATCGCAGCCCGCGCCCGCGGAAACATCTGTACCTCATCAAAAATAATAACTGATTCCCTCTCATAAAGCTTCTTGTTATAATACGCAGAAAGATACATGAAAAAAGCATCCAAATTCTCCAAATGATTCATAAAGAGCTCCCTAACATCCTTACCTGCCCTGTTAAAATCAATTATAATATAAGATTTGTACTGATCTCTGGCAAATTCCTCCGCAATATAACTCTTCCCCACACGCCTGGCTCCATCAATCAACACCGCCGTACTTCCCTTGGATTTCTCCTTCCAATCAAGTAGCTTATCATAAACCTTCCTCTTCACCCCACACCTCCTGCACATAATCGAGATTATTAACAATGTTATTTTAACACGCAATCAAAATTATTGCAACATTGCTTTTGCACCAATTCAAGATTATTGACCAAAAATGTAATTATATGGGTAAATTATATTAACATTGCACCACCCAGGCGCTTAGGGCAACCGGCCCCAAGTCACTACCTACCCGAGCGGTGTTTCTTTCGCATCTGGCTGACATGCTCCCTGCGCCGTTGAATTTCTCCCGCCTGTTCTTCTGTAATAAATTTAGTGGTCTTCACCACATACACCTTATCATCATCGGTCTTACGCACCCGAATCTTTCCCTTCAGATACCCATGTTTCTCACAATAAGCCAAGCAATAATACTGCTTACCATTCCCGCTGAACCACTTAATCTTCTTGCGGATATTGCAGTGGCAGATATAACATTTGGTGGAGACCACTTCCCTGTCCCGAAAAGCTTCCTCTCTATCCGCAAACTTTCTGGAGATATACTTACAATAGGTGTCAAACTGCACCCTGATCTCATCTTCTCTTCTGACAGGGGGATAATATACATCGTAGGACACATTAAGAAGCACTTTGGGATCCTTGCACTGCGCCAGAATCTTTCCCGTATAATAGGCATCACTAAAAGCACGATGAAAAGGCACATCCTTGGCAATATGTAGATAATCTACTGCATATTCCAGGTTTCTCCTGATCTTGCGGTCTTCATAGGCAATGCTGAACAGCTTTTGAACATCAAGATAAGGAATGGGGCCGCCTGAAAGGGGCTCCATCCCATAATATCTCATATTCCGCTGCAGTTCCGTCAAATCCTGAGTTCCCCAGGTGCAGAATATAAACTGCTCACTCGCACTGTCTTCATTTACGTCGACCCGGACACCGCCACACCAGGCAAGAAACCTCTCCATTACTTCCACAAAGGTCTCGCCCTTCTTAAGCATCTCCATATCCAGCTGAATCAGTTCTCCCGTCACCCTGTGCATTTCATGATAAATCTGCGGCCTGATCAGTCCGTGAAACTCATCGATCTGCTCCATCTGCTCATTCAGCTTCACGGCACCAATCTCCACGATTTCAAATACCGGCTGACGTTCTGCATCCTCACCGCCCTGATTCCATTCTAAATCTAAAACAATGTAATTCATCAGCCCATTCCTTTGTGCGACTGCTTATTTACCCAGCATCTTCAAAATGGCTGACTTACTCTGTACGCCTACAGAAGTTCCCACCGTCTGACCATTCTTGATCACCACCAGAGTAGGAATGCTCATGACATTGAATCTGGCCGCAAGAGCAGGCTGATCATCTACGTCTACCTTGCACACCTTTACATCCGTAAGCTCCCCTGCCAGCTCCTCGATCACCGGCATCAACATCTTGCAGGGCCCGCACCATGCCGCCCAGAAATCGATGAGTACGGGCTTATCAGACTGTATCACTTCTGCATCAAAATTTTCCAATGTTACATGTAATGCTGCCATCGTCTTCTCTCCTTTTCTCTTTGCCAAAGTCATTCTCAGCACTTCCTATTGTGTACATCTGTCTTTGAAATATGCGCTTAGTATGCTCTTCCCCAGTAAACCATCTTCTTAGAAGGCTTTCCGCAGCATACGCAAGTATCTGCAATTTGCTCCTGCTCAAAAGGCATACAGCGGCTGGTCACACTAAGTTTTTCCTTGATCTGATCTTCACAAGCCTGCTCGCCGCACCACATGGCTTTTACGAAACCGGATTTTTCTGTGAAGATCTTTTCAAACTCTTCCATATTGGTTGCTATATAGGTATGCTCTTCTCTGTGGGCTCTGGCTCTCTCCAGCATCTCCTTCTGCATGGTATCAAGCAGCTCTCCTACCTTTGCCTCCAGATCCTCTAATGCCACCTCGATCTTCTCTCTGGTGTCTCTTCTGCAGATCACGCACTTGCCGGCCTCGATGTCCTTAGGGCCAATCTCCACGCGCAGGCAGTAGCCTCTCATCTCAGCCTCAGAGAACTTCCAGCCCGGAGACTTATCGGAATCGTCCACTTTTACCCGGAAATTACTCTTTAATCTGTCACGAAGCTCATAAGCCTTATCCAGTACGCCTTCCTTCTTCTGTTGAATAGGAATAATGCAAACCTGTACAGGAGCCACCTTAGGAGGCATTACCAGACCTTCGTTGTCACCGTGTACCATGATGATAGCGCCAATGAGACGGGTGGTCATACCCCAGGAAGTCTGATGTACATGCTTTAAGGTATTGTCTTTATCTGCAAACTGAATCTCGAAAGCTTTCGCAAAGCCATCACCAAAGTTGTGGCTGGTACCGGACTGCAGTGCCTTGCCATCGTGCATCAGTGCCTCAATGGTATAAGTAGCCAAAGCACCTGCAAACTTCTCCTTCTCCGTCTTCTGGCCTTTTACCACAGGGATTGCCAGCACTTCTTCACAGAAGTTAGCATATACATTCAGCATCTGAATGGTTCTTGCCTCAGCCTCCTCTGCGGTAGCATGGGCAGTGTGTCCCTCCTGCCACAAAAACTCTCTGGAACGCAGGAACGGTCTCGTTTCCTTCTCCCAACGGACCACAGAACACCACTGGTTATATAGCTTGGGCAGGTGTCTATAGGAATGAATATCATTTTTATAAAAATCACAGAACAAAGTCTCAGAGGTCGGGCTTACACACAGTCTCTCCTGCATAGGATTTAAGCCCCCGTGAGTTACCCATGCTACCTCTGGCGCAAAACCTTCTACATGATCTTTTTCTTTCTGGAGCAAAGATTCGGGAATGAACATGGGCAGATATACATTTTCCACCCCTGTCTCCTTAAATTTTGCATCCAACTGCTTCTGGATCAACTCCCAGATCGCATAACCTGCAGGCTTGATCACCATGCATCCTTTCACGCTGGTATAATCGATCAGCTCTGCCTTCTTTACCACATCAGTATACCACTGTGCGAAATCCACATCCATGGAAGTAATTGCTTCCACCATTTTCTTGTCAGCCATTTCATTTCTCCTTTTCTTCTTTTTGACATAAAGGGGGCGTTCAGCTACGCCATTCGCGCACAGCAATAGCTGTGCTAGTCGCATCCTACGGAGGCATATAAAAAAAGCCTCCATCCCCACTGTAAGGGACCGAAGGCTCGGCGGTACCACCCTAATTAATGCCGCTTGCCGCGACATCCTGCTTCTCTTACCGTTAACGCCGGTGTTACGCTGTATTTCCGGTACAATGTGAATGTTGCACTGTCATACAGGACTCCAAGGCAGGTTCGGGATATTTCACATAAGGGCCTCTCAGCAACACCTAAAGTGCCACGCCCTCTCTCTGGGATGCTTCCTATCCGTACTGATCCTCTTCTTCGCCATTTTGCTGCACTTTCTGAATCGAAAGTTCTTATATGGAGATTGTAGTGCATAAAGGTGGGAATTGTCAAGTACTAATCTTTTATTTCTATCTTTTCCATCTATATATACATTTTTCAAATTAGTCATGTATATAAAAAGAAATAATAATTCTCAGTCCTACTTCCGCGTCCGTCCGCAAAACACCACCGGCAGGCTGGCATCCGGGGCCCGGAGCGTTATATGGTTGTGAGTGTGACATCTGCAAGGCTGTTAGAGTTACTTAGAAGTGACAGAAGACGGAAAAGGAAGTGTTAAAGCCCACAACCACAACATGTTTGAGGAGCGCAAAGCGCGACGAGTTTTGTGGTTGTGGGCTTTGCCCTTAACTTTCTTTTCCGCCTTCTGTCACCTCTTAGTAACTCTTACTGCGTTGCAACTGGACACCGACAACTATGTAACACCCCGGGCCCCGGATGCCATCCTGCCGGA
>JAZRJO010000189.1:0-3022 GCA_045645825.1 Acetatifactor sp.
ATGGTCTCACCTGCGTGGGTCAGATTCTCCAACACCTTCAGCCTTCCTGCTGCCTTCTTCACTACGATTTCCTGTCCGTTATAAATGGCCATTCCTGCCGAATCGTATCCTCTGTACTCCAGTTTGGACAATCCGTCCAGCACAATAGGTGCCGCCTGTCTGCTTCCTATATATCCCACAATTCCACACATATTCCCTCTCTTCCGGCCTGTTTTGCCTCAATCAATCTTTACATTCCTTTTAGATGTCCCCCAACATCAACTCCAAGCTCCTACCTCCAATAATCTTTATTATCAGAAAAAGCAACTACCCAGGAATGTGGCAAGGATTTATAGTGCTTACCCAGCAAATATCCTGCATATTTGCACATTGTCTGCAGAAACAGATACGGCACCTTACCTATCATACCGTTACGGGCAAGGAAGCCTGCCGTCTGAAGAACCATTTTTTTCCCTTCCGACTCCGATGCCACACTGCCAAACACTTCCCTGTATTCTGCCTGGGACACTCCCAGATCAAAGTTTCGGTGAAACTGCTGCTTATTGGTATAATTGTGAGAATGAATCACACGAGCCTCGGCCACGTAAGCTACTTGATAACCTGCCTTCATGGCTGTGGCTGCGTATATCATATCTTCATTAAAAATAGTATGACGCACGAATCCGCCTAATTGCTCATAAAGATCTCTGCGGTATGCAGCACACACATTGGAGCAGAAGAATGTCTTAATGCCAAGCTTAGGCAGATCCTCCAGTGATTTAACACGAGACTGCTCCGGATAATTAAAGCTTCTCGTATACCGCTCCATGGCACTGCAGCTTTCACCCGGCAGCTGTCTGGCATAAGTTACTGCCACATTGCCCTGAAGCTGCGATGCCAACCGTTCTATCAGATATTGATCTGCCGGCATGGCATCCTGTGTCATCATGATAAAAATATCTGCATCAGACTTTTTTACACCCTGGCGCCTTGTTCGTCCATGGTCAAACTCACGCTTGGATATGTGGTTTACCTCTACATTCTTATGTTGCTCCGGAAATCTTACTCCATACATTAATTTTTCAAAATATTTTTGTTCCGTATTCATAAGGATAATTTTGTTTGGTGGCATGGTCTGGTTTTCCAGTCGCTCTATCAGGGTGAAAAGCTCTTTGCCCGGTTTATAGGTAGGTATGATCACATCTATTTTCATATTCTCCTCTTTTCTGTTGGCACGGCAACTTACAAAATATCTTTTTATCAGAAAGAGGGAGCATGATGCTCCCCCTATATCTTTATCTTATTTCTTATCACACACCGGCTTTTAATTGTTCAGATAGGCTGCAGTATCTGATTTGATCTTGTTACTATACTCTTTTACCTTATCAGATACCTTATAATCAGTTTTGTCAAACAAAAACTCATGGAGCCATTGTACATTGGATTCCAGATCCATAGGAATTACACTGCTTCCCTTACTTCCGATGTTTCCCGTTTTGCGCATGGAAGCCTCCGGGAATCCGCCCTGATCTACAATACGGTAATTAGCCACTTCACTCAGGTAAGGCATAATATCCTTGACCGTAAGGGTTGATACCACATGCTTCATAGCTTCTTCTGCTACCTTCCCAAGAGTTTCAAGGTCAACCTCCTTTATGCGCTCTTCAATAGCCATAAGCAACTCTCGCTGGCTGGCTGCACGGGCAAAGTCATCACCGGTTCTGTAACGGATACGGCAATATGCGGTAGCCTGCAATCCGTTCAGCTTTTGTCTTCCAATTTTTTTCACTTCTTCATAATCATCAATATCAAGAACTTTAGCGATACTATACTGATAGTTGTTGATATGCTTCAGCTCCTGTTCATCTACCTCCAGATATACACCTCCCAGACCATCTACGATACCCTTAAGGCCTTCATAACCGATGGCTATGAAGTCATTGATATCCATGTCCAGATTGGCATTCAACATCATGACAGCCTGTTCTCCGCCACCTTTGTGATACGCAGTATTACATTTTATGTAATAATCGTTACCAATATTCAGATAGGTGTCACGGTATACACTTACAAGCTTGATGTCTCCCGTATCCAAATTAATGCTGGCGATCATGGTACTGTCACTTCTGCCACCCTTCACCAACTCATTTTCATTGTTTGCATCCACACCAAACAATGCAATATTCCAATAGCCTTTCATAACAGGATCTTCCTGAACCTGGGTGGCAATTTCAATTTCATCCGGCTCAGTAGGAAGATCTACCACGATAGGTCCCTCTTCACTCTTCTTAAACACCTTAAGCATAAACACTACCATTACCACCAGTACCACGATCTCGATGGCAAATACAATCATTTTTCTTCTCTTCTTAGCCGCTCTCTGCCTGGCTGCTCTGGCTCTTGCTGCCTGACTCTGGCCGGTACCGTTACCTGTGCGTCCTGACGCACCGTTTGTCTGATTCGTTGTCATAATTTTAGTTCTCCCTTTCGCGCACTTGATGATCAGTATGCGTTTTTGTTAATAAATCCTGTAAAAAAAGTCATAAATATAATTTTTATATCAAATCCTATGGTCCAGTTCTCTATATAGTAAATATCGTGATCAATACGCTTACGGATAGAAGTGTCTCCTCTGTAACCATTCACCTGGGCCCAGCCGGTAAGTCCCGGCCGTACCTGATGCTTTACCATATATCTGGGTATCTCTTCCCTGAACTTCTCTACGAACAGAGGGCGTTCCGGTCTGGGACCTACAAGACTCATATCACCTTTTAAAATATTAAACAACTGTGGCAGTTCATCCAGACTTGTCCGCCTTAAGATTTTGCCTACTGGTGTTACTCTGGGATCATTCTTCACTGTCCAGGCTTTCTTCTCCTCACTGGGCGCCTGTTCTTCCATACTGCGGAATTTATACATATAGAACGGCTTGTTGTGAAGTCCTACTCTCTCCTGCTTGAAGATCACAGGCCCAGAACTTGTACATTTCACCAAAAGTGCTGCCAACAAAAGAATCGGGGATGTGATAATGATCCCAAAAAGT
>JAZRJO010000190.1:0-5365 GCA_045645825.1 Acetatifactor sp.
TCAAAAGTTTCAGGAACATATTGCTTCCCGAAATACCGCTAAGGCTCAAAATCCAAGCGGTAACGGTTGTACCGATGTTGGCACCCATAATAACGTGGATAGCCTGCTTTAATGTCATAAGCTTTGAGTTTACAAAGCCAACCACCATAACCGTTGTTGCAGAAGAGCTCTGAATAACGGCAGTAACACCAAGACCGGTAAGCAAACCTGCAAGCTTGCCGGTTGTCAATTTGCCGATCATAATTTCAAGTTTGCTTCCTGCGCTTCTTTCCAAAGCGTCTCCCATAAGATTCATTCCGAAGAGGAACAAACAAAGTCCGCCTATCAGCGTTAATACATCAAAAATATCCATTTTCATAACCTCGTATCTTTATAATCTGTTTTACTAAACGCATTTTACCTGCATTTTATGATTATTTTACAGCGGGAATGTAAAATCTGTAATCGTATCGGTGTAAAATCGATGTAAAATCCAAAAAGAAAAAACAATAAGGGCAAAAGACTGCAATACTCAGGCTTCCTTCCTATCTTTTGTTGCATTGATTCCGGTATTGCCTGGGGGAGATGCCATACTCCTGTTTAAATGCCCGGTAAAAGTTTGAATAATCAGGGAATCCGCTTTGTAAAGCTACGTTTTCCAAAAGCATACCTGTTTCGATGAGACTCTTGGCAGCGATCAGTCGTCGCTGGGTTACAAAACGGTAAAAGCTGATGCCCATTTTTTGCTGAAACAGATGGCTGATGGTGCTGCTGCTGACATAAAACTTTTTTGCCAGATCGCCAATGGTGATGGATTTGGCATAGTTTTTCTCCACGAAGGCCATGATACGATCCAAAAGTTCTGATTTCTCTGCTTTCAGGGTATGGGCAGTACGATCATCCGTGGCGCGCTTGATCGCAGTCAATAAGGTTATGGTATTGCCCACAACGGCAGCTTCCCAACCATCTTCTTGTCTTTCTGCTTCCTGTACACCTTTGCGAAAAAGTTGGCCTAATTGTTCCCACTTGGTACCGTCTGAGCGCAGCATATTGGCATGGTTTTGATTTTCCGTGAAAGGGTAGGGGTACAGCTTTGCATACCATTCCATAAATTCCTGGCTGAGCCATAAGACATAACGGTGATAGGGTTCTGTGAGCTGTTCCGGCAGAAGGGGGCGATGACTGACTCCCGGAGGAACAAAGATCAGATCTCCCTGCTTAAGGCGATATCGGTGAGAGTCTACCAGGTATTCCGCATCGCAGCTGTTGCAGCAATAAATCAATTCATAGAAGGCGTGACTGTGCAGATTCATGTGGGCATTGGAATAGCTGGTATCCCGGTGGGTATCCACCAAATGTGAGGTCATTTCCAGTTCCTGATAAAAGGAGTTGGGATCCAGTCCCAGGGCACGAATGTGGTCGTACATTTGCTTTTGGGCACTTTCGCCCTCGGTTGTGGTAACAATCTTTGATAATAACTGTAATTCTGCTAATTTCACAATAAAGCCCTCCGTTGTGTTTCCCTGCTTGCATTAAAGTTATTTTACCATATAATTGCAGGATTTACAATATTTATTGCAGTCCTAGCAATTTACTTTGCATAAGCTTTTATGTAAGATAAAATAGAGAAGTGTATTATCATCTTTTCTGATACTTATTTACATAACACACAGCGTATTGGAGGAAATATTTATGACCAAATCAGCTAAAACCGGCCTGACCAAGAAGCATTGGTTTGGCTACATGTTCGGCGACTGGGGCGGGTGCATGACTTTTACACTCATGAGCTCCATTTTTACCATTTATTGCACAGACTGTCTGGGCGTGGATACCGGTATTCTGGGAACCCTTGTTATCATTTGGACTATTTGGGATGCGATTAATGACCCTATGATGGGTGCCCTTATGGACAAGGCATTTGCAAGAAATCAGAATCCCAAGGGTAAGTTCCGTCCCTGGCTTCTTCGTGCCACTCCGCTGCTTGCAGTGACCGGTATCGCTCTTTGGATCGTACCTACCTTCTTTGAAGGAATTACACTTTTGGTAGTTCTCTTTATGTGCAAGATTCTTTATGAAGCTGCTTATACCATGTTCAACATTCCTATGGGCTCCCTGCTTTCTGCAATGTCCAAAAACGACACAGAGAGAGCATCCCTTTCCTCTGCGCGTGGTGTGGGTTCCATGTTTGGTAACATGATTCCTGCTATGCTCGCTCCTGTGATCTTAAATATGTATGACCAGAGAGAGAGTACCCCTTATGCCATTACTGCAGTGGTTTGTGCAGGTATTGGTTTTTTGATCTGTCTGTTGCACTATTACCTGACGGAAGAGCGCACAACGGTTGGTGAAAATGTGAAAGCTGACGATATCAAAATTTCTGACATCATTGTAGTAGTGAAGAAGAATCGTCCTTTTATTGCTCTTTGTATTCATGGTGTATGTATCTGTACCATGCAGTATGTGGCACAGACGCTGAGTATTTATATGTATTCCGCAGTATTTCACAATACAGCTTACCAGTCCATCGGTACAGCTCTTTCCAGTCCCATCATGATCGGTTCCATGATTGCGGTTCCTTTTATGTGCAAGAAGCTGGGCCTGATGAAAGTGATTCGTTATTCACTTCTGATTGGCGGCGGTATTTATGCGATCCTCTTTGGCATGCACATGGTAATGGATGTACATCCCCTGGTGCATTCCGTGATCTCCGGTCTCGGCATGGGTATGGGTATGGTTTCTATCCAGATGCAGTGGGGTCTGGTAGGTGAGGCTGTTGATTATAATGAGCTGGTTACAGGTAAGAGAACAGAAGGTTCCATTTACGGTACCTTTATCCTTGCCCGTCGTATCGGCCAGACCATCGGTCAGGGCTTTGCTATCTATGCACTTGGCTGGATCGGTTACAACGGCAAGGCAGAATTCCAGACTGCATCTACCGTTGTGGGTCTGAAAATTCTTTGCGTACTGATACCTGCGTTGTTTGTTCTGGGTTCCTGGGCTGCATTTAAGTTCGTTTGGAATATCACGCCTGAGAAGCGTGCACAAATGGCTGCGATGAAGGAAGGAAAAATATGAACCATTTGATCCATACTCCCTGCGGACAGATTCAGGGAACAAGATGCAGAATAGAAAATGTAGTTGCTTTTAAGGGCATTCGCTATGCCACGGCAGGTCGCTGGGAATATCCCACACAGGTGACAAGTTGGGATGGTGTCTACGATGCCACAAATTACGGGGCATGTTCCTATCAACCCAGAGCATTCTATAACGAAGAGGAAAATCTCAAGAAGATCTTTTATTATCATGAATTTCGTAAGGGAGAGACCTATACTTACAGCGAGGATTGCTTATTCCTGAATATTTTTACCCCGGATACGGCGAAAGAGGGGGATAAGCTGCCGGTATTGATCTATATCCACGGAGGCGGATTTACCGGAGGCTGTGGTCATGAAAAGCATTTTGATACTCCTGTATGGCCCACAAAAGGGGTGATCGGTGTGACGCTGAACTATCGCCTTGGGCCCATGGGCTTTGTATGTCTGCCCCAGCTGAAAGAGGAGACCGGCATGACCGGCAATTATGGTCTGTACGACCAGTTGACTGCCATAAAGTGGGTGAAGGATAACATCAGTGCTTTCGGCGGTGATCCGGATAATATGACCATCATGGGCCAGAGTGCCGGCGCCATGAGCGTGCAGCAGCATTGCCTCAGTCCCATGAGTGAGGGCTTGTTCCACAGGGCAGTCATGTCCAGCGGAGGCGGTGTCAGTAAGATGATGAAGGCTTCTTTGGCAGAAAAGAATTATGCTTTCTGGGAGAAGACCATGGAATATGCAGGATGTAAGAATTTGAAGGAGTTTCGTGCTATTTCTCCTGAAAAGCTCTTCCAGGCTTGGAATCAGACCAAGAAGGAACTGCATTCCCCCGGCACATTCCCTTGCATCGACGGACGGTTAGTGGTGGGCACCGGAGCTGAGTTGTTGGCAGCAGGAAAACAGCACAAGATTCCCTATATGGCAGGCTCCACCAGTGAGGATATGATGCCCCCCATACTGCAAAGCATGGCAAGAAAGTGGTGCGCTGTACAGGAGAAAAATAGTTACGTATGGTATTTTGACCGCCAGCTTCCCGGGGATGAAAACGGTGCATGGCATTCGTCCGATCTGTGGTACTGGTTTGGAACACTGCCCAATTGCTGGCGTCCCATGGAGCAAAAGGACTATGATCTGAGTGCCCGGATGGTGGTTTATCTGTGTAACTTTGTACGAAACGGTAATCCCAATGGCGGAGAAGATTTGCCTGTGTGGAGTGCTTCTGATGATAGGCAGAAACAAGTGCTGATTCTGGGAGAAGGTCAAACTGGCATGAGAAAACCCAATATGCTGAAAATGATTTATACCATGTTGACAAATAAGGCAGTGGGAGAATAAGGTACGAGAATAAAACTTTCATCGGGAATTGTATTTTTCAGGAAAATGTGCTACAATGAAAGTCACAAAAGATATTTTCGAAAGGAAAAGTAAGTTATGCTGCCTGAATATGAAATAAGAAAAGCAATATGTGAAATCGGTAAGAGACTTTATGCCAAGGGATATGTGGCTGCAAAGCATGGTAATATCTCTTATAAATACAGTGAAAATGAGTATTTTTGCACGCCCAGCGGTGTATCAAAGGTGTTCCTGACACCTGAG
Source organism: Acetatifactor sp. (assembly GCA_045645825.1). Classification (GTDB taxonomy): domain Bacteria; phylum Bacillota; class Clostridia; order Lachnospirales; family Lachnospiraceae; genus Acetatifactor. The sequence goes on from JAZRJO010000190.1 coordinate 4,671, forward strand.
AAAATCGTAAAGGTGGATGCGAACGGTAAGAAGATCGGCAATTGTATCTACAATCCCACCTCCGAGGTGACGCTCCATATCCGTATGTACAAGGAGAACCCCGAGGTTCGTGCGTTAATTCATGCACAGCCGCCGTTCTCAACGGCTTATGCCATCAAGAATCAGCCGATCAACAACTGTGTTCTGCCTGAGAACTATGTTTATCTGGGAGTGGTTCCCAAGGGGGCTTACAACAAGGCAACAGGTGAAATCTCTGCCCAGCTGATCGATTGTATGAAGACCAAGAAGGGATTTTTATTTGAAGGCACAAGTGTATTTTCTACAGGCGATACCCTTGAAAATGCATTTGACAATGTGGATTCCCTGGAGTTTTATACAAAGATGAATTTCATCGGCAGCCATATTCCTTGTGGAGAAAGTGTTGCGGAGGTGGTTTCCGATCAGTCGGGAAACGAAGAAATGGTGAAGGCTGTGACTGAGAAGATTTTGCGTCACCTTGGAATGTAAAAGGGAGGGGGGAACCCCCTCCCTTACTGTTTTTTCTGAAAATCAATAGGCTCATAATCCTGAAGCGGTGCCAGAAAACCTCGTTCTTTCAGTGCATCGTGAATATAATCCAGGATCTCTTCACTCTCCGCAGTAACGGTATGGTAATGATAACCGGACGTAACGTCCTTTAACAGACTGGATTTACC